>CAUPXR010000008.1:0-15420 GCA_963515225.1 uncultured Candidatus Saccharibacteria bacterium
ACCTAAAAACACTCCTGGTAGTCCAATTATATAAACCAGTGCCAATGAAGCAACGATGTTAACTAACGACTCTACGACAGGCACCAAGCGATCTTCGTAAAAAATACCTGCCGCTTCCTTAAAATTACCGAATACCGACCTAGCCAGCGTTATGTACAAGCTGAGAGATAATGCCACTACCACCCATGTATCAAGAACGAATTTTTCACCGAGCCACATACGCACCAGACTGCGCGACGCAACAAAGAATACACTTACCGATATAATTGATAAAACTTGGTTAGCAAATTGCAATCGCAAGAATGTTGTGAAACTCTTTTTGCCGCCAATATCTACTAGCATATTGCCAATACTAGCACGTACCGCATTAGATATCTGGACAAACAGAGATTGTATTGCAACCTGTATAAGCTGGTAATTACTATACAGACCGAGTGTTTGCAACCCGAGTGCGACAGAAATAATGACATTATCGGTCCCCATGACCACAAAAGCGCCAATCTTATGAAAGAATAATCCCCCTATTTGCTTGAATATATCTTTTTTGATTGTTTTATCAATTGGTTTTGGCGACGACGTTAGGGTATATTTTTTGTTAACGATTCTATTAATTAAAATATTTTCAGCTAGCGTCATAACGATAGAAATCGTTGCAAACAGATAAAAACTTTTTGTACTAATCAGTGCGATGACTTTTACTATGTTAAAAATGACAATTGCCGAGAGATGAATAATATTTATAATATAATTCTTTTGATCGGCGTATAGCAGCGATCGCTTGTACGACATCAAGTATGACAATATGCAGTTTATTACGAATAGTCCGTAGATAACGTATATATTGACAGACACACTTGGATTGCCAGCTATTTCTGGTATAAAAGGTGCCAGGATAATTGCTGCGACTGCTATAATCGCGGCAATCGAGCGATAGCTTAGTTTGTAAAAACTCATAAGCGACGACACGCTTGCTATATCGTTTTCATGCAGCGGCTTGTATAAATGAAATATAACCGCAGATCCAAATCCCAATTCGGCTACTGACAACATCGAGATGATATTAGTAAACAGACTGTTGAGACCTAGCAGTTGTACGCCTAGCGTTTGCACAAAGTAACGTTGCATGACAAAATTAGCAACAATCACAACTAGCCCTAGAATTACCGATACAATAACATTTTTTATGGAGTTACTTGTGCGCATATTAGTTACTTTTCTTTTTTGCAGAATGGTATTATCTTTGTCTACAGTATTAGCGTCCACGGGATTGTAATAATTTTATAGCAATATCGTAATTGATTAGCGCTATAGCAGCGACAATTCTGTACTTATAAAACATATTAAAATCACGCATAACTAATCCTGCATTCTTTAGTATGACCCTCTTTATAATAGCAGATCCCTTTACTGATTTATTTACGCTTGAATCAGAAGCTATTAGAACTGCTTCAATAAAATGACGCCCTACGGCTGCTTTTTGGAGTTTTTTGTTATTTGTTGTAGATAAAGCATCCTTAACGATAATATCAGTAGCAGTTAATCCACTTAGTCTTTTCTCATTGAATTCTTGGTTCATTGCACTCTTCGGGTTTGGTCTATAAAAATACAGTTTTTCATTCAATACTTTAATTATCTTAGAAGATTTTATTAATCTATAATTTAATTCAAGGTCCTCTGCTATCGATAAATCTATATTAAATAAGTTTTTTTTCAACAGAACTGTAGGATATAATTTAGCATAAGGGCCGTTGTCAATTCCATAAGGGTATAATAATTTTATTAAAGCTTGGCCGCTGCTTATGGACTTTACGACAGGTTTTTTATATCCTAATACGCGTTCTTTAAATTCATTAATTTTTTGCGTAGGTTTGCTAACTATTATACACCCAGGATGAGTACATGTAATTTGATTTACTAAACACTCCACTAAATATTTTCCAACTAGGTCGTCACCATCCACGAAGGTTATATATTCTCCCCTTGCCTTTTTTATTCCTAAGTTTCGCGCTGCAGATACACCCTTGTTTCGCTGCTTGTAGTATAAAATATTGCGATATCTCTTTCTCTTGTCTTTTATAATATTTTCAGATCCATCTTTAGAGCCGTCGTTAACAACGATAATTTCAATATTGTCATAAGTTTGCTCGGCAACAGAGTCTATACACTCGCCTATATACTCTGCACAATTATAGACTGGTATGACTACACTTACTAAGGGATTCTTATCGAACCTTTCGTTTTCTCTACCAGATTTTAGTATAATTTTTCTGCGAAAAAATGCCACTATTCTGGTCGGCAATATACTAGACACAATAGATTTAATGATTACCAGGTAGGCTAGCACAGGAGCTTTAGTCAAATGGTAGTAGTGCAAACGCGCCTTAATCTCACCTCCGCGTGTTTTGAATTTTCTCTTCGAATAGTCCTCTTCATTAACTCTATAATTCAACAACACTCTGTCAATCACAAAAAGTCGAAACACTTTCATAAATAACTCAAACCAAAGATATAAGTCTTCTGCCCGTTTGTAATTTTTGTATCCTCCGACAGATTGAATATCTTTCTTCCTCATCATTACACTTGGGTGAATGATACTATCACCATATGCTAGCGACTTGGCTGTTTTTTCGCCAGGTTTTCCTAAAACCCCCGTAGTACTATTTTTTGAAAATTCATTCGCAAGCGTTCCTACAACACTATACTCTTCATGATTTATCATAAAATTGTATTGCTCCTCTAAGCGATTTTCGTCGGCAATATCGTCAGTATCCATTCTTGCCAAAATATCAGCTTTAGAGACAGCTATAGCTTTATTTAGAGACTCTACCAATCCTATATTTTTGTTATTTTTTATAACCCTTATTCTTTTGTCTTTGTACTCTTCAGTTATACTATCTAAATCATTTTTGCCACAATCATCAACTATAATAATCTCGATATCTTTGAATGTTTGACTTAAAATGCTCTTAATTGAGGCTCTAAGGTAATCTGGCGGAGTATTATATTCCGACATGATAACACTAATTTTTGGCTTGCTCATTAAAATCCTCCAAATATACTCTGATAAGGGAATATATCAGAGCCTTTTAATACAAAACATTGCATAAAGAACATAATCAAACCATACAGTGATACTAGTAGTAGAATAGGTCTCTGCGCCTGTCTTGTAAATACTTCCGTTATAGAGGGGATGAATAGCAAAGAAAACACAGAAAAATACATTGCAAACCGGCTAATATCAACCGAAGACAAACCTATTACTAGCATAGTAATCTCTAGAAATGACATTACTATGAATAGTCTTGAGTAAGCTAATTTGTGGAATTTGCCCATAATTATGAGAGTTAAAAAGACAGAGAATATGATAAATTTTAGCATTAACATACTGCCTGCTGCGGCGTTGGAGGTAGATGAGTACTGAGAATAATCTGAAAATATAGAGCTCTGCATAAATGTTGAAAATATAGCTGAACCGCCTAATAATATAGCAGTCCCTACGATAAACATTGAGAATATTTCACGAAACTTAAAATTAGTTTTATGTATAAATAGGAGTATGATTGGCAAAAATATTGCTAAAATCAAAGAACTTTTATGCATGAGAACTGCTACAATAAACGGTACAATTGCTGCTATATTTTTGCGCTTATATAATAAACTGACCGATAAAAACACCATAGACATAGCTGCTAGCTGTCTAACCGCATTAAAGCTTACTGGGAAAATCACTAATAAATATAGCAGATAGGCGGTACTGGGATGTTTCAGATTAAAGTTCTTAATACCGTAATATATCGGTAATATAGTTAGCGCGGAGAAAGCAGTAAACATGAACCAGGAATCAAGATTTAGGGCAATTCCTATGTTGGATATAAAGTATATACCCAATTCTGTTGGACCGTATGTCATATAACCTTTTAGGTCTAAGTTAGGGACTATTCCGTTGTAAATATTTTCATAGTTCTTAAAGTCAGTACCAACATTATAACGAAGACCCGACGCCAGAATTGGAATCAGCAAAGATATCAGTAAAAATAGCCTATTTTTTCTTTTTTGGCCAATTCGCATAAGTACAGCAGAAGCCAAAAAGATAGATATGTAAAAAATCAGACTTTCTTGCATAGCGTTTCTTTATATATTTTATTAATTTTCACTGATATATTATCTATTGAGTAAATTCTTACTGATTTTTTTAAAATTTTATTATTCCTAGTTTTCTGTACGCCTTCTATGAATTCATCTTCATTAAATCCAACCACAAACCCATTCACGCCGTCCTCCACTAACTCAGTTGCTCCGCGGCATTTGGTAGTGATTATTGGTAGGCCAGCGAACATTGCTTCGATAAGATGGACAGGCAGACCTTCGCGGTGACTAGCCGATACAGACAGGTCGGACATTTGTAGTAATTGCGGGATGTCAGAACGGTAGCCTAAAAAGTGCACATTCTTAGCTACGCCTAGTTTATCGGCAAGTTTTTTATGGTAGCCATTTAGATTATCTTTGCCAGCCAGCAGTAAATGTACTGATTTATCTTCTTTATTGATTTCGTATAACACATGTAGTAGCAGAGTTTGATTTTTATTTTTATTTAATTCCGCCGGATAAATCATCACGAAGTCATCTTTTTTAAGACCGAGCGATTTGCGGAGTTCCAGCTTTTGCTTGGCGGTAAGCTTCGGCGTGAAACGCTTTGGGTCAACACCTACGCCTGGCATGTACGTGACGTTTGTCTTGAACTGCCTTTTGGCGCGGTTGTAATCTTCTTTATTTATGGTAATCAGCATATCGGTGTGGTGCGCCATCAGCCGCTCGACTGGATAGTAAATGAGCCAATTTAACAGCGGCGCTCCCTTGAAAAAGTGAAAGCCGTGAGCGGTATAGATAATTTTGGTGCCGTTCTTGCGGGCTTTTTTGGCAGCCAGCCGCGTTACCACGCTGCCCATCGGCGTGTGAGTATGGATAATATCGTAATTCTCTTGATTGATAATCTTTTTCAACTGTCTGTAAGCGGTAATATTACTCAGCCTGAACGGGCTTCGCGTGAATGGTACAACAAATGACTTATCACAATCCAGAATTTCTTCCTCGCCCATCGACGCGTAATGAACTTCCCAGCCCTTCTCGCTCATCATGCGCATAAACGGGCGGTTAAACTTTTGGAAACTAGCAACGTGCGATGTAAAAAGAATCTTCTTAGTTTTCTTATGGCTACTCATATTAATTTATCTATCGTTTTTTCCTTGGTTTATTCTGTTTTTTCAGCTCCTGCAACTCTTCGTGTATGCCGCTCTTACCCAAAGTATTCGATTCTTTGTCAAAAAGCGTTTTGATAGTTACAAATATAATTTTAACATCGTTTAGCAAAGTAACGTTATCGACGTAGTCCAAATCATGGGCAATTTTTTGTTGAATTGATATGCTATTACGACCGTAAGCTTGCGCTCTGCCTGTAATTCCCGGACGGACGTTGTTTCGGCGGCGCTGGTCGCTATTCATATTATCGTAATAATCAGTAATCCAAGGGCGCGGACCGATGAAGGACATGTCGCCTTTTATTATGTTAATAAGCTGCGGTATTTCATCCAAAGATGTAGCGCGAACAACCTTGCCCACTCTGGTTAGAGAGTCTGATTTTGACGTGTCATGCACGTCGTTGTCGGCAGGCATGCTGCGGAATTTATATAGGGTAAATGGCTCGCCGTCTTTACCGGTACGCTTTTGTCTGAATAGGATTGGACCGCGCGAATCAAGTTTGATACAACCAGCGACGATAATGAAAATTATTGCAGTAAATGGAAACAGGATTAGTGCGCCTGATATATCTACTAGGCGCTTTCCGTATTTTTGGTACATCGTTCGGACTCCTTAGAGTTATTTCTTTGGCTTTGTTTTGGTGGTTAGTTGCGATTTTCTGTAGTCATAGATGAAGAACAGTACGATTACGGTCAGTGCTACCGAGGCGGCGGCAACTAAGCCGATTTGCTGCAGCGGCTTGATGTTTGATGGGCCGTTTGGCGTGTCAGCCGAGTCGACGACGCTGATTTTAACAGAGCTATTACCGTAAAGCGACTTGGATTGCTTTTCAAATTCTTGGATGGCTGATTCTAAAAGCGCTTTGCTGGTTTTTGGGTTAGAAGTGCTCATTGATACGTTAATGATATCGGTGTTTTTAACGTTTTCCGCCGTAGTATTACCAGATAGGGTTTTATAACCCTCTGAATAATCGTTGTTCGCGATAACCGGATCAAGCACGCGGCGCGAGGTGAATAATTTTACATAGTTATTCAATGTCACCGAACCTTGATTGCTGCCAGAGTGGTCGGCGCCGATCAATAAAATAGTGGCCGAGCTTTTGTACTGCGGTTGTTGGATAAAGTACGTGTAAGTGATGCTGATAATTGCGCCAATCATGACGGCGATGGCGATAGTTAGCCACCTTTTAGCATAAAAGCGCAATAAGTCGTAAAGATTAATTTCGTCCATGAGACTCCCTTTAATGTTGCAATATGTTATTGATTTGACTGTAGCATAAACTTCTATTTTTGTAAATAATATACCCTAATATACTTATGCTTTAATATCTGGGTTGTTAGGGTTTAGATAGTGGCTTATAACGCTTATGCTTGTTACGCTTATGTAAAGTTTGCTATTATCTTTTTATAAGGCATTAAGGAGGGGTGCTTATGAAGATCAGAGGGTATGATATTACAGAAAAAAGAGTGGCGGCTGCTTGTGCGGCTATGCTATTAGTAGTTTCGCTGCTTGCGGCTATTAAACAAGCTAATGCAGCAGATACTATGGCGAATTTGCTAGATAATAAAGAGTCGCAAAAAACTTCTAAACCGACTGAGCAGAAATTAAAGACCAAGCCAAATAATGACTTACCTCAACAATTTGTACCGCAAAAGAATAACAATAATACTAACACTGATACCGAAAAAAATACCACCGACACTAACACGCAAAATAATAAAGTTAATGATACAGGAAAGAAAAATACAGCAGATACTAAAGATAAAAACCAGGTCACGCAGCAACCCGCAAATACACCGAAGACCAAACCAGATAGCTACACTTACATCGTACAAGAGGGCGATTCATATTCAATAATTGCTCGCCGCGCTATCAGCGAACATGGCGGCTCAATCTTGAGCTCTGCGCAGAAGATTGCTGCTGAAGCTAAATTAATAGAACAAGCTGGCTGGCCAGAAGTTGACGCTGGGCAATCCGTAAGGATTGATAGCGCAGCCCTCTCGCAAGCGATTAGTTCGGCCCGTTCAATGACGGCTGACGAACAGCAAATGTGGCAATCTTATGCTGACGATATCGTCTGGTAGCAAGCACTGCCGATGTCGGATAGCTCACAATGAAAGTCGGCTAATTTATGTGGAAATTTAAAAAATTCACCATATATTGATGAATTCTTCTATGGTGACCTTACCGGGAATCGAACCCGGGTTGCCAGGATGAGAACCTGGTGTCCTAACCGCTAGACGATAAGGCCTCAACGCCAGTTATTGTAGCAGAAACCTAGCCCTGTGTCTATACGCGTACGACAAATATCTCTTACGCTCATTGATCGTTTATTGACTTTTCTAAAAATATTCTGTATAATAATGATATCAAATGCAGATTTAATAATTAATGTTAGCTGGCGGTGGAGCTGGTTGGCAGTAAGGAGGAGCGATGCATGCGTAAATATATCAATTGGCTGCAAAATGCGCCAAAGCAGTTTTATGCGCTGGTTATGATCGCGGCGGTGTCCGCAGTTTTACCAGTTGCATTGAACGCTTTGGGTCCGGCAAACAACACGGACGCAGCTTTTACTATCGATAAGAAAGTTCGAGTCGCTGGTACAGCTGAATGGAAGGATAGTACTACCGCCAAACCGGGCGATACTGTCGAATACCAAGTAACCTACACCAACAAAAGTAAAATTCGCCAACTCAATGTCGCTTTACGCGATAAAATGGGCAAAGGTTTGCGGTACGTAGCCAATTCGTCTGTCTTAAACGGCACTAAATTATCTGACAAGCTTATGGAAAGCGGCGTAAATCTCGGACATCATGATTCGGGCGGTAATGCTGTCGTTTACTATAAAGCTGTCATTCCTAACAAAGAGAACTTGTCATGCGGCACGACGGTGCTAAAAAACACCGCCACCATTAACGTCGGCAATACTCCTAAGAGTGATGAAGCGACAGTTACCGTAGAAAACGAATGCGCGCAGGCTCCAATTTACAAGTGTAACTCGCTAACTATTGAGAAGATTTCTAAAGATGACTTCAAGTTTTCCGTACAATACACCGCATCAAACGGCGCGGTATTTAAGAAGGTGGTGTACAAGGTTTATGATGCCAATAACAATGAGGTTTACAGCTCAGACAAAGGCAACTTCAATGGCTTTAAGCCAGGTAAATATACCGCCAAAGCTTTCATTACCGTGGCGGTAGACGGCTCAGAAAAGACCGTCACTAGCGAAACTTGCGAAAAGCAATTCGTTATCGATGGACAGACTACTCCTAAAAAATCGAGCGTTAAAATCGACAAGCTAGTAGAAAACGCTGAACAAAAAACAGTCGGCATTAATAAAGAATTCACTTACCAAATTAAAGTCACTAACAACGGCGAAACCAATCTTAAGAACGTCGCTGTCACCGACAATGCGCCAGCAGGCATATCCTTCACTAAGGCCAGCGCTGGCACACTAAAAGACAACAAGTGGAACTATACTATCGCTGAATTACAGCCTGGACAATCTGTAAGCTTTACAATTACCGCGAAAGCTCCAGCTACCGTAAATGGCGCAGTTAAAAACACCGCCTGCGCAGACATACCGGAAACCGCGGCAAATGCGCCGGACAGCTGTGATAGCGCAACCGTGACAGTTGAGGCGGCTAATAATCCAAAACCGACAGAACCGAACGACAATAAGAATCCATCAAAGCCGTCAAAACCGACAGAGCCAGAGAAACCATCAGCACCAACTAACCCGAATCCAAAAGCTCCGTCAAACCCTACAAACCCTTCGACACCAACGACGCCATCAAACCCGACGCCGACGACACCAAGCAAGCCTTCGACCCCAACATCCCCATCCCCATCTCCAACACAGCCGTCATCTCCCACAACCCCATCTCCATCGACAACAAACACCGAATCAACAACAAAAAACCCATCAGCAGGACCGGCTGCTTTGCCAAAAACCGGTATGAATGACCCGCTAGTTGGCGGACTTGGACTCGGCGCATTGATGACAGCCGGTCTAGCCTACGCCATTAGCCGGCGTCGTATATAGAGACTGACCGCTCCAAAATCTTTTTCTGAAGCGTTCAGTTTCAGATAGTACACTCCCTGTTTAGCAGGGAGTGTCTTTATTGTATAATAGAAATATATGGCGAAGCAGAAGAAAAAACGCAGTAAGAAATATTCCGGCGTAGACGCCGCTTCTAAGCGTCCAAGCGTTACTAAAATAACCGCCGTCAACCGCTCGAAAACATCGCAGTGGTTGTTCGATCGGAAATCGCTGATTAAACCAGCCGGAATAGTCCTATTTATTATATTAATAATTGTCTTGATTCTGTCAGGGATTTTCCGCTTGTTTTAATGTTTTCATTTTCACCTAAGGTTTACCTGCTGGAATTCTAAATCCAAACACGCTACCCTTCCCCTCTTCTGATGAAAATATTATTTCTCCGCCATGAAAGAGGATAACTTTTCTCGCTAAAAATAAACCGACACCGGTTCCATCCGGCCGCTTTCTCCTGGCATTTGAACCGCGGAAAAATTTACCAAATAAATTCGGCTGCTCGGCTTTCGGCACGCCAATGCCCGAATCTTTCACTGTAAATTCAATAAAGTCGCCTTTTTTAGACAGATTTATCGCTACGTCTTTATTAGGCTTGGAATAGTAGATGGCGTTATCGATCATGTTTAATATAACTTGGCGAATTTTTTCGGCGTCAATTTTAACTTCCGGTATATTTTTATTAATTTTTACCTTCAGCTTTACTGACCGCTGGCTAGCCACCACTTTCAGCAAGGCAACCTCTTCTTTTATAATTTGCGCGATATCGGTTTTTTGCTTGTCAATCACAAATTTACCAGTTTGCAGGCGCGAGACGTTCAAAAAATCGTTAATTAGCCGTACCATTCGCTCGCTAGAAGAAAAAGCCTCCCTTAGAACAGCCTTCTGAGTTGACGACACCCTGCCCAAATCACCCTCAAGCAGCATATCCAAATATCCTTTGATACTCGTTAGCGGCGTTCTTAACTGGTGCGACGCCATCGAGATAAACTCATTCTTTGACTCGTCAAGCCGTTGAAGCTGGCGATTAGTCAACCTCAGCTCTTTGGTCGATTCATCAATTTTACGCTGCAAAGTATCGTTCAGCCGCTTAATTTCCTCCACCGACAGAGCGTTCTGAATCGAGATCGCCAATTCGCTAGCTACCGATTCCAGAATGCAGATATTCCGCCGGCTATATTTACGCCCTTTACGCTCGCCTAAAAACAATATGCCCGCCTCGTGATCTTGCTGCATCAAAGGAATTGCCACCGCAGTTTTATGCAGCTTAAATAACTTCTGCAAACTTTTATCTTTAATGTATCTAGTAATAATCGCCTCGGGAAAACTATAATGCTTCCAATAGTACTGCATAATTTTTCGCGTATCATCTTCAATTACCGCATAGCGCCGGCGCCCAGCCCTGCCGTAAATACCTTTACTAGGAATGCAAAACGTGACTTTTTCCAGCTCAAATTCCCGCATAATATAACTGCTGATTCGCCTGAGTAATAGCTGCAAATCAGTAGTTTGCGCTAATATAGCCGATAAACCCTGGGAGAAATCTTCAAAATTACATTCATTGCGATAAAATATTTTATCAGTATATGTGTCAAAAAACTTTTTTATCGGCTGGAAAAGAAATGCCAAAACCACCGCCAGAATAACATCTATCGGCTCCAGGCTAGACCCCAGCGCAATATTTTCGTACAAAAGCAGCTTGGATATCGCATAGGATAAAACAAAATAAATACCAGCTAAAGAGCCGATCAGCAGCACATACACGACGCCGCGTGTTAGCGCCGCCTTAGCACCTATTTTTTTATAGCGGGAAACCGAAACATGGATAGCAACCGCCGCTAATATAACCGCCAGAGCAACCATAAGAATAGGATTGTGCGCTGTCATGCTAGTGTTTATTATAACATCCAACCCGGTAATTCATGCTATACTTTTATTATGATAAAGATTGTTATTATTGAAGACGATCCAACCATCAGCCAGATGTACCGTATAAAATTTGAGTCTGATGGTTTTGAGGTGCATTTGGCAGCAAACGGACAAATTGGTATTAATGTAGCAGAAAAAGTCCGGCCGGATATAATCTTATTAGATTTGCAAATGCCAGAGATGGATGGCACCGAAGCGCTTAAAATAATCCGTTCTCAAGATTGGGGTAAAACCGTGCCAGTTATCATACTAACTAACCTTCGCGAAGAAGAAGCGCCGCACGAGCTGCGAAGCCTGGGTGTTGATAGCTACATTGTCAAAGCAAACTACACGCCGCGCCAAGTTGTCGAGCAAGTCAAATCAGCCATAAAAAACGACTAACTGATAAATAATATCTAATTAGTTTTTACCGGCAATCTTAGACAGGCGTTAATGACGTTGTCAAACAATGCAGCGACCGTAAGCGGACCGACACCGCCTTTTTTAGGCGTGATGGTAATATCATTCCGCTGGCGGACTTCCTCCGCCGTATCGCCAACTATCCTACCGTTCTCCGACGCCGTTCCCGCATCAATAACCACGGCTTTCGGTTTTATCATCTGGCTCGTTATTAATCCTGGAACTCCCGTAGCCGACACGATAACGTCATAATTTATCAATTCGCCCAAGTCGTCGCCTTTCTCAAACACCGTAGTATCAATTCCAGACTTCTGCCACATTCGCTCCAGCGGCGCGCCGACCAGACGTCCGCGCCCCACAATCGCTATTTTTTTTCCTTTCAACTCAATACCATATCCAGCCAGCAGCCAATTGATGGCTATCGGCGTTGCGGCATCAAAAATCGCATTGCGACACAAACCGTCAACATCCTTCTTTTTATCAACGCTTTCTAATAATTCATCTGTTTGTTCTGGATTGTCTACAGGCAATTGGACAATTATTCCTTGCACGTCTTGCCTGATATTCAATTCTTTTATTATATTTAGCGCTTGCCCTGAAGCTGCGCGATGAATTTCCACATCAATTAGAATATCCGCACCATACCGTTGTTTCAAGCGCATATACGTCTCAATTACTGGATTCTGGGCGTCTGTCACAATCGCTAAGCGCGGCTGAATATGGCGCGCCTGGCGCAACGCTCGTACTTGCTTGGCTTGGCGCTCCTTGATGAAACCCACCAATTCCGATCCGTTTAGCTCTCTCATTTTACCCAGTATAACAATTACCGCTCCTTGAGTACAGAGATAACCTGTGGTATAATCTGAAAAGCTTGGGTTTCTGGCGGATGTAGCTCAGTTTGGTTAGAGCGCTGGATTGTGGCTCCGGAGGCCGTGGGTTCGAACCCCATCATTCGCCCCAAGTCCTATCGCGGTTTACTTTTCTGGTTAATTGTGATATAATAAAAGTGTGGACATTCTTATTGATTGTCGTATAATTGAACTATGGGCCAGTAGCTCAGCTGGTTAGAGCACCTGCCTCTTAAGCAGGGTGTCGAGGGTTCAAGCCCCTCCTGGCCCTCCAGAATAAGTTATTATTCTATCGTTCTTCGGGACGATCTTTTTTATACAAAGTACCAGCTACGGTTCTATAGGCGATTTACCCTTGCGCTAGTTAAGTGCCGCTTGACTTTTATTTGTGTTATTCTTTATATTTTTATGATATAATCAAACGCATCATGTCAGACAGTCCTGAGGTCTCATTAGTGCGTCATGAAATGGGACGCATGAATAGTTCATCTTGGTATGATCTTGTCTCTCGGTCTATGTTTGATGTCGACCCAAGAGTTGCTACAAAGGCAATGCTATACAAAGACAACATGTTACCGTTTTTGGCTTCAAACGCATTACGAGAAAGACTAAGACACCAAGCCTCCTGGCAGACATGCATAAGCTTTACGACTGAACAGGTCGATCAGTACAACGCTGATGAAGTCAAATATATCGAGCGTGCCGTTAACAATACTCGTAATACAAGAAGGTATGATAATTTACGTCGCCAGGTCGGCGCTGTTCTATTAAGTCCTGGCAACCATGATCCGAACGCATCACAGGGAATACTTTCATGCACTGACTACGGCATGACGTGGGCCTATGAACGCAATAAATACGAACACGTAAGCCTGATAGGTAAATGTGTAATAACGATAGTTGCAGCTAACGATCTTAGCGCTGGAATAGTCCCGGTAGACATTGCCCCGATAGACACAGAACTTATCCAGCCGTCTTTATTGCTAAACTCATCAATACAGCAGACACTTATTGGATACAACTTAGAATCTCACGACAATAGGCTTGAAGTAAGTGCACAGCATGTATTACTAAAGCAAGATAATCCAGAGAGCCCATGCGCATCAATCTGGGTCCCTCGCCCGCACCATAGGCGCAGCACCGCCCATAACTTATGCGAACTAGAGCTTGACGAGATTGGACAAGTCACGCTCAAAAGTACTGGAGAAATCGCTATTGAATCAGATGTACTGAAGCGTGAACTCTGGTCACTCTTAGTGTATGATCAAACACACTAAGAGTTCACTTTTATCCAAACGGATTATACCGAGCTGGCGGTTCCTTAAAGACAATTCGGCCTTTCGCGTTAGTAGAATTACCAGGCTGCCGAGAGCCGGTAGATGAATGTTGAGAACTACCAGGCTGTACGCGATTGAGCTGGCGATTTTGTCCAGGCATCGCCGTACCGCTGCCGCTGCTAGCATCACTGCCGCCAACCCGCTGGCTACTGCCAATACTGGAATTTGCCGACATTGAATCGCCGTATCCCTTTATGTATTGGCGATCTACGTTATGAGTACGATTCGCAGACGACATTCTGGTTGTACCGTAGGTCTGCGCATTAGCTGCATGATTAGACATCAGCCTGTTTAATAATTGGCGCGACATTCGCGGCCTACCGCTTGCATCCATATATCCCCCTGTTTGCGATATATACTAAAATGGTGCCCCGAGTAGGATTCGAACCTACGACCTTGAGCTTAGAAGTCTCCTGCTCTATCCAGCTGAGCTATCAGGGCGTGTTTTCATTATATCATCTTTCTGCTACAATAGAACACACTGCGGGTGTAGTACAGCGGCTAGTATGCAAGTTTTCCAAACTTGAGATGGGAGTTCGATTCTCCCCACCCGCACCAGGAGATTATCTTGCTTAGCTTTTTTAAGCGCCATAGATTTTTAATTATTGTTATAGTTGCTGTTGTTTTTATATATCTCACAGCAGGTTTGGCGATTGTTTTCTTGCGCCCTACACCTGGCAGCGAAGAGCTTACAGCCTATCGATTAAATTTGCCAAACCATATACGCGTAAAAAATGAAAAATTTGTCCGTATCTACGACAGTTATAAATCTGGGCATATTGAATATCGGATTTGGCTTTCAAGCGGCATTATGGTCGCTGAAAAAAAGAAATCGCCGCTTCGCACCTTAAACTGCTCCCAGAAAAATAAAGATGAAAACTGCCAAAATCTCACTACTAGAGATGGCGCGCAGATTCAACTCACCCAAAACAGCAAATCCTCAGATTTAACAATTCGCGCAATTAAACATGACACCGAATTCTTCCTTATCATTCCGCAGCATCTACGCCAAACACATAATGACGTTAATTGGCAGCAGGTTTTTACCAATATGCCCGCCGTTACCGCTAATTAGTTAACATGTTTATGCTATAATAAGTAGGTTGTTATTTAATCTATAAAGGGCATCATGGATCTATATTCTTACACCGATACACCGAAATATCAGCCTCAAGACATTGAGGACGCATCAGAATTTTATAATTTGATTGAACGCAGCAGCCTAACACATCAGCTGTCAGAAACGCGGCCGTACGTTTACTGGACAATGGAGATTTATGACAAGGCTAATGGCATTAAGGGCGGCGGCGGTCTCGGTGTTTTGGCGGCGGATACCCGGCGCGTGGCTGAAAAATTGGAAGTACCGTTCGTGGTAGTGACGCCGTTTTACCGCAGCGAGTCGCACCAAAAAATTGATGATTTGTCGCAGAATGAATATTCGGAAAAAGTTTCGCCGCAAGATTACGGTTTTGAATACATTGACGAAGTGACTGTCAGCTCGGCAGGCTTCCCCGACTCAAGTTTGAGTATTTTCAGGAAAACGCTCGGTTCGACGCAATTTATCACAATGTCAGAGCCAAACTTTGGACAGTTATAC
>CAUPXR010000009.1:0-15116 GCA_963515225.1 uncultured Candidatus Saccharibacteria bacterium
GCTTGCTCGATGGCTTTTTTGAATTCGTTAAACAACCAATCAATAGTAATCACCTCACCAGTACGCGAGCTCATCTTGCCGGTCGTTAATTTAACCAGGCCAGTTGCATAATTAAACAACTTACCTTTCAATTCTGGAATGGCCAATTCACTAGCAGCAATCACGCCGCGGAAATACGCCGCCTGCTCTTCGCCGTTGACCGTAATCGATAGGTCTAGGTTTGGATAATCTTGGCGCTTCAGCTGAATTAGCCCCATGTCGTGCGCGCCGTATAATCCGTTGCCGTGCGAACCGATGAACACATTATCAAACGCACCGTATTGGCTACCTTTGAAGATGTACGCACCATCTGATTTAGTAAAGACTTCTGGGGTTTTTTCTTTGATCAAGGCCTTGCCCGGCACTTCAGTCTCGCTCTCGACGTAGCGCCGCTCAATTGGAATATTGCCGAGCCGCGCCACATTGGCGTCAATTTCATCAAAACTCCAGGCCTTGCAAGTGTCATACACCTGCTTGTACAGCGGATCGTCCAGCACGAAAGATTGCTTGGCTAGTTCATCAATTTCTGCCCGCGCCTCTGGTGATTCCTTGGCTGCCCGCGCCCCTTCAACATACATACGACTCATAAATTCATTGCGCTTATCAGCCGGAATAGCGTCTAACTTGCCAACATCACCGTTAATTTCGCGAAGAATCGCCCACATACTCTTGCCAACATGCGTGCCGACGTCGCCGTGGTAACTGACCCGGTGTACCGCCGCGCCGTCTACCGCCAGCAAATTCGCCATGGTGTCCGCCAAAATCGAGTTCAAGGCGTGGCCAATGTGCATGGCCTTGAACGGGTTTGGACAATTAGTCTCAATGACCACTGTTTTTCCTGCACGATTAGTCGCTGGCCGCACTTTCAGCGATTCCAACACCGCTTGGTCGCTTAACGTCACGTTGATGAAGCCTGGCCCAGCCACGCTAACCTCGCTAAACTCCTGGCGGCCGCGCAGCTCTTCGGCAATCGCCTCGGCAATCTCGCGCGGGTTTTTACCCAGCGGCTTGGCTAACTGCAGCGCCACGTTCGTCGCAAAATCGCCAAACTTCGGGTCGGGGCGCGTTAATTGCACCGATACATCTTGATCAAAAAGTTTTGTAATAATCTCAGAAATAACTCGTTCCATACTGTTTAGTATAACAGATATGGCCTAAATTATTCCTCGCTCATTTCCTCCAACTGCAGTAAGCTCATTGAACTTGGGCTAGAACCTTTGACATGCTTTAAGACATAGTCCAAAGCTGACATATCGTCGCGGCTCAGCACGCTATTATCATCCAGCTCGCGGATATTGCTTTCTTCAGCCATTTTTATTCCTTTTTATGTTTAGTTTAATATACTATTTAATGATAGCATATGCTTTTTATTTTGTCAATATTATGATGCTAATTCCCAATCGTAATTCTGATGCATCCAATCCAGCACCACCCCGCCAAGAGCGTTTAATATCTTCCGCTGCTTGCGGCTAGCTACTTCTGGCGACGAACCATTCAAACTATCCAGTACATCCTTATAGTTCTCAACGTCCTGATCGCTTGGCGTAATCGGCTCGCCAAACACTAGCAACACACCTTTTTTCGTAAGCAACCATGACGGATGAATTTTATTATCATTAAGCTGGTTTGGATTGCGGCGCTGTCCCTCAACCTGCATAAGCGCCGGCAAAATCGCCCGCCCCGTTGACAGTGCCAAATGCGGCACTAATTTGCCTGGCTTGTTTGGCAATTCGCCGTTATTCTCCACGCCGTAGCCAGTCACCGGATTATGCGCTGCCGTCACAACCGTCAAGCCGCTGTCTGTCATTCTTTGTGTCAGTCCGTCGTAGTAGCTGCTATTAAACCGCAGCGGATATTTACTTTCACCGCTACTTTCACCGCTAACACCTGACATATTCTCATAAGATACTGGGTAAACATTATCCATACCAACAAGTTCATATGGTAATCTCTGATGCCAGAGCCTCATATTAGTTTCAGCAACCGGCACTACAATTTTATTCATATTGGCGATAATACTAGTAATAGTCGAGACATCAACATCAGTTAAATGGCTAGTTGCCGCTATAAAGTCATTATCTTCTTCAGTACCTTTAGTCTTTTCAGCTGCTTTAAGCAGATGTTTTCGCCTTCAACTTCAACCGTAACGTTGCCTAGCAACATATCTGCCACCATTGACAGCGGAACTCGTAGTCGCCGCGGACTAGGCTCATATATACCTTCGGCCGCCCCGGCTTTAGCTTGCCGATTAATTTCTTGTATAGATGGAGAACGTGAAAATAGTGTCATGATAGCCTCATTCTACTACCCGCCCCCCCCCAGTTGTCAAAAGCAGCAAAAATGACTTTTATACATTCTGCATAATATATCATCAGCGCAGTATTCCCTAACCAGGCTGAAATAAATAGCGAAGCAGAATATCTGGCTAATAATCTCCAGCTAAAATAGCCCGAATCAACCCGTCAAATAGCGGATGCGGGCGGAACGGGCGCGACTTAAATTCAGGATGAGCTTGCGTAGCCACGAAATACTGATGATGCGGCGCTTCAATAAACTCCACCAGCTGGCCATTTGGCGACGTACCAGAAATCACTAGACCGCCCCGCTCAATCGCTTGAACAAAATCGTGATTCACTTCGTAGCGATGGCGATGCCGCTCAATTACCTCTGTTTTGCCATAAATTTTAGCAACAAGTGAACCAGGTTTCAGCACCGCCGGATAATCGCCGAGGCGCATCGTGCCGCCAGTCGACTGCTTGCCCTGCTGACCGTCCATGATGTACACCACATTTGCGCCAGGGTCAGCACCAAACTCTTCACTGTTAGCATTCGCTACGCCGCCCAAACGCGCTGCCGCAATCACCGCCGCCTGCAAACCCAGGCAAATCCCTAGATATGGCTTGTTGTTTTTTATACAATATTCAGCCGCTTTAATTTTCCCCTCCACGCCGCGCGTACCAAAACCACCCGGCACCACGATAGCGTCAACGCTGGCAAAATCAGCTTCGCTTGCCGTCTCAGCGTTAATCCACTTGATAGAAATCTCGCTTTTGTTCGCCCAAGCGGCAGACTTTAGCGCCTCGGTCACCGACAGGTAGGTATCAGAATTATCAATGTATTTAGCCACCAAGCCGACGGTTACCCGCTTGGCATATTCAGTTTTATCACGCTTTGCCAAACGTTTCCATCGCTGTAGATTCGGCTCCACTGAATTGTTGGTAAATTCACCCAACAACTTGCCCAGATCGCGATACACCGTCAATGGCACTTCATATACAGTATCAACATTTGGCATCATAATAATTCCCTCCTGGCGCACGCCAGATGAAATAGCAATTTTTTCGCCGATACTGCGCGGCGGCTTGTCATGGCCCTCCGTCCGGACTGCCACCACATCCGGCATAATACCAAAACCGCGAAGATCCGCCAGCGCATTCTGAGCTGGCTTGGTCTTATATTCGTGCGACGCCTCCAAAAACGGCACATATACCACATGCACGAACAGGCAATTGTCTCGTCCCACATCCAGCGCAAAACCGCGAATCGCCTCGATAAAACTCAGACCCTCGTAGTCGCCGACTGTGCCACCAATTTCCACGATGTGAACGTCGCCTTCGGCCGCCTCGCGGATAGCCGCCTTGATAGAATTAGTCAAGTGTGGCACCATCTGTACCGTCTGGCCGCCAAACTTACCAGCCCGCTCATCGGCGATCAAATCGCGCAGCAATCGGCCCGACAGCGTAGTGTTTTTCCGCGTCAATTCTAAATCTAAAAATCGCTCGTAGTGGCCCAAATCCAAATCAGTCTCGGCGCCATCCTTGGTCACAAAGCACTCGCCGTGCTCTTTCGGATTCAACAGCCCAGCATCAACATTCAGATACGGATCGCACTTTTGTGCCGACACGGCGATGCCTTTGGCCTGCAGCACTGCGCCGATACTGGCGGCCGTGATCCCTTTACCTACACCCGACAGCACGCCACCAGTAACAAAGATATATTTTTGTTTTTTCCTCACAGTTTTATTCGCCTCCATGAGACCCTATTGTAACACTTTTTAGTATAAATCAGAAGATATTTAGCCATCACCGCTGCTGGCGTCGCCGCCACATATCGGCTTTTTCTTCCGGAGTTAAATGCGGAAAATCTGGCTTATTTGGATTAGCTGAATAGCCGGCCATCTCGGTTTCATTAGACACGCAGAGAATTTTACCAATATTCTTTGTGCTTATTTTAACATATGATCAGTTGCTAGTAAGCATCTCCCCATTCAATGATTGGGCACACAAGACTAATCAACTATCCGCAGAACACACATAACGCGGATAACCTCTTCGCAATGAAACTGTAGGAGGATCAATATAGGAGCGATTGCTCGCTGCATCAAACGGATTTGGATCATGAAGAATAATCGGTTTATGTCCACACTCCACCCATTTAATATAGAACACTGTATTACCAAGAAACGCGAGGTCGCAAAGAATAAATATACCAAGAACGCTCATTATAGCTATGGCTACATTGATACGTCTGCCTTCGACCAATGATGATTTTTTATTATTACCCACTTTATAATCTCCTTACTTTTATAATTAAACTAAAAACAATAATTAACACAAGAGGAGCTCCGATTATCAGTATACTATTTTGTTTCTGTGATAACTCAGAATGCCTGCCAGCTGCAACATCCCTATGACCCATTTCAGGCAACGCTTTGTCGACAGATCTAACACACATATCCTTTCCATTTTTCACAACAGGAGGCAAACCTATGCAACGATCTGACGCGTCGGGAACACCATCCCCATCTTGGTCGCCATGAGTATCCTTCACAAATATTGTTCCTAAAAATACGATCTCTCTCCCTGACGATGCAATCCCTTTCATTAAAAGAGTATGGTATCCGGCTCCGACCTCATTAGGTATCTTAACATTACCATTAATGTCACCGTTTTTATTGATCTTAAGACCAGTAAGGGCTGTAGGTTTTGAGAATAGCTTAATAGTAAGCAAGCTTCCTGGACTCAGACCTTCTCCTTTAATTTTAAGCGGGACATCTCCACCAGGATTAACACCGCCCATACTGCTCATATCTAAGCGCTTTGTTAGAGTAACTTTCTGCGGCAAATCGTACAGGCTGCTAGCTGACTTGTCTTTATTTATATCCTCCTTCCTAATTGCATCATCTATAGCCTTTGCTATTAGAATATGCCCAGCAGCGTTTGGATGAAATGCATTTTGAAGCGCATCAGCAGCAAGACCACCTATTCCAACATCGGCCAGACTAGTAACGTATTTTTTATTTTCACATAATTTTCCAGTCTCCAAACTATCGGCTATCGAGATATATTGAACACCGCTGTCTTTTGCTGCGCGCCTTAATACATTATTTAATCTTGAAGTATGTTGCCGTATCATCTTACGCTCTATTTTATTCAAAAATCCAACCCCCTCACACTTATCGCTATTATCGCTTATAAACTGCGGATAACCGATAATAAATATTTTTGAATTGGGCGAAGCTTGTTGTAATTTTTTAATAACAGTACGAGCAGCGCCATATTGATTGTATACGAGATTGTTTGTCGCCAGAATTACTTCTGGATTGTTCGCATAACTACAGGTTCCTCTATCAAGTACGCAAGTCTTTAACACATCGCCGAACCCTACATCGTTTCCCCCGCCAGTTAATGTAATCATGCGCGGCTTATATTTTTTCACAAACTCCAATTGCGGTATATATCCAGGCAAAAACGATTGCAACACGTCATCCTTTATATTATCCATACCTTTTTCTTTTATAACCTTTTGCGTTACTTCATTCTGGCCTATATAAGACCTCGGATTCATAACATAGTCATGAATCATTCGAGCACCCGAACAGGCAACCGACTGAACCCCCTTGATATTTTGCCTTTTGGCTAATATATATGGGTACGATCGGGAACTTAGATGACAATCCTTTGGCGACCCGGTGTTCTTTATGTAAAATTCCGAAAACCCATTCTCAATATCCCCCTCCCCACTCGAATACGAATCGCCCATTGCGAGATAGTCAAGCCAGGAAGACAGCGGTTCATTCTTAGCTATAGATATCGTCACCACTTCGTTAATCGCTTGACCACGTAGCGCCCGATGTTGATACGTTAATTCTGTAAAATCATCATTCGCAGATATTCGCTCATGTGATGCCTCAATATTTTTCCACTGATCACCATAAAACTTCGGGTATATAATCCTAGTCGGGCATGGATCATGAAACTCATCCTCCATTTTATCGCGATCAACAAGACACTCGGGTGTAATTCGCCACACCTTGAATGCCGCCGTTCCGCCAATAATCACCTGTGTTCCGTCATTTGACACCGCCACACTTGGTTGCGGTTCTACGTTGTGCGTGTGATCATAATATCCTCTGCCAAATACCTTTCGCTCGCCCGTCTCTAGATCAATGCGCGAAAATATATCATAAGCATTAACATGCCTTGCGCTACCAGAATAGACGAGATACCGCCCGTTATTAGAAATTCCCCAGCTAATGGCGTACATAGGTTTCCCTTTATAATCAAGTGAAAACGCTGGATTTGACATGTCAAAGTCAAACGATTTTTTACTGCTACTCATCTTGAGGCGCTTGGTGAAATTATTGTATTTCTTTAGATGAGAGATTTCGTCATAGTCAAACGCATACCCGCGGTGCATACCGATAATCGTATCCGTCCCCTTGAACCAATGAACTGCGCTGAGATTATTCACCTTATAAAAGAGACCACCATTTGATACATACACATCATACCACCCATTTGCCTGCCCAAAGCGCCAGCCGTTAAACTCATTCAAACAGAGCGTTAACTGCATTGTCGGCTCTCTGTCGTCATACGTCTTTGCCACCGTTACTGTTTCTAGTTTACAATGTCCGCGCACATTAGCATTTGGATCAACCGCCAGATCAAGCGGTCGCACATGTTTTATCACCGGATCATTATCCATCCAATTAGCCCCAGCAGCAGAAGTCGTCACCTGATGTAATAAAAACGACACTCCAATGAGTGCCGTCATAGTTACCAAGCCAATAGTTTGCAAATTACCGTGTCGCTTTTTGATTGTTAACCCTATACGCCCCCTTTACGTTGTCTTAAGTATAACACATCAACAACAAAGTATATTTTTGATCGTTTTATTCGCAACCATCGCAAATTGTCAGACTCGCCGGATCAATGGGCGCAGCAACACTGCCATTCACCTTGGACTGCTCGTCAGCTACCGCCTGCGCCGCTTGCATCGCCACATCAATGGCATTCAATTTTTCTTCCAATGTCATGTCGTTAGAA
The DNA here is from genome assembly GCA_963515225.1 of uncultured Candidatus Saccharibacteria bacterium. GTDB lineage: Bacteria > Patescibacteriota > Saccharimonadia > Saccharimonadales > Saccharimonadaceae > Nanosynbacter. The sequence goes on from CAUPXR010000009.1 coordinate 7,368, forward strand.
ATAATTTGACTTGCGTTCATGTTCCTGTCTTTCTATATATTTAGTATCGCTTACGCTTATATTACGCTATATATAGCGCTTATGCAATATAGTGCAGCCAATTTCCTGTTGTAGTTTTTTCATCAAGGCTACCGATTGGCATGATGTAAATTTGCCTATTCTCCACACGCGGCATAAAGTCGCCCAGTTTGTTGGCGTACACCTCCAAAGCCGCCGCCTCTTCTTCCTCTGGCAGCTCTCGTACCTTTGTTGTTAAAAATACAGCACTCTTTTGATCGTTCCATACTACAAATTCCACAACGCCGCTGCGATAGGCGTTAACGGCATGGCGGGATTGCCGGTCAGAAATCCAAATGATGTTGTCATTTTTATAACGTACAAAGTGGAGCGGCGTGATTAACGGCGTTCTGTCACGATTGACGGTTGCCAAAGCGCCAACTTCCACGGTATCTAAAATATCTGTTGTAATTTTGTCCATAATAGTTATTTCGTGGTGTTTACTTCGTAGCTAGTATTAGTACTTTCAAAGAAATTGACGAGTTCCAGGGTGTCATTTGCCGTAGCCATCCATTTGGCTGGGTTGGTCACGTTGTACTCTGGCTCAAACCCAAGCTCAACCAAGCGGCGGTCAGTCATGTGCATGACGTATTGATTGACATAATCAGCGTTCAAGCCGAGTATTCCCTTTGGCAGCATATCCTTGTTGTATTCTTTCTCCAGCTCAACTGCCTGCAGGATGAGGTTGCGGATTTCCTCAGCAAATTCCTGGGTTTGCAGTTCTGGGTTTTCGTCCAAAATAGTCAGCAGCAAATTAATACCAAAGGTCAGGTGTAAGTTCTCATCCTTGGTGATCCAGTCCAGCAGCGTACCGACATTGCGCAATAAATTACGCTGACGGAAGCTCATACCAACCATAAAGCCCGAGTAGAACCAGATGCCCTCCAGCACAATGTTATAGGCGACCAGCGAGCGGACAAAATCTTTCTTACCCTCCAAAGAGTAAATATCCAAGTTTGGATCAAGCATGACATCCAGGTGCTTGTTCTGGAAACCTGCCTTGTCGGCCAGCGATTTTTTGCCAAAGCCCGCCGCATAAATCTCCTCGCGATCAAACGGAAAGGTCTCGATGATATATTCAAACGTCATGAAATGGTTGGCCTCTTCCCACATCTGCTTTGACAGATAGAGCTGCGCTTCAGCGGCGTTAACATATGGGTAAATACCAAATGCTAGCGACTTGTTAATCAGTAACTCGTTTGGGTTAAGATAACTAATGACCGTTTTGAGTGCATGCTTTTCCTCGTCCGATAATTTTTCAAAATCCGCCAAATCCTGTACCAACTGCACCTCGTTAGGAAACCAGGTATTAGCCACTGCTTGGTTGTATAAATCGTATGCCCATGGGTAACGAATTGGGTGCAAGCTCAGCCCATCGCGCAGTCCTGAGCCTAAAATTCCCTGTTTAGGATGTTGATAATCTGCCATATTATTCTCCTTTTTTAACTTTGGCAAATCCAAACCCGCGCGTTTTAGCGCCAGTTCGAATCTTCTGTTCTGCTAATTTTTCCACCGACACCGTGGTCTGCTCTGATTGATGACGCGGCTTAACGTGCAAGTAGTAAGTCGTTTTCAACCCACGCCGCCAAGCTTCCGAATAAATCTCTACATATTCATCGATATCGCGCGTTTCCAGATACATATTGCGGCTAATTGCTTGATCAACCCACTTCTGTGCCCGCGCTGCCACCTCAATAAAAGCATAGGGGCTGAGCTGGAAGCTGGTTTTATAGACATCTTTCAATTTCTGAGGAATGGCATCAATATTTTGAATGTCACCCTGATTAGCAAAAACCTCTTCCTTAATTTCATCCCACAAATTCAATTTCTTAAGGTCGCGAACCAAATTATCATTCACTTCCAAAAACTTACCGTTCAACGTTGAGCGGCTAAAAATCTGGGCAAATTGCGGATCAATCCCCGGCGTCGTACCCGCCACATGACCGATGTTAGCGGTCGGTGCAATAGCCATCAACGTGGCGTTACGCATGCCTTTTTTAACTTTCTTACGTAGTTTATCCCAATCTAGACGAGTTTTGCTGTCAATTTTCACCTTAACCTTGCGGTTATCCGACAATTCCGCCACCGTATCAATCGGCAAAACACCCTTGCTCCAGCCGCTGCCGCTATACGTCGGGTAACTGCACAGCTTGGCTGCCAAATCCGCTGACTGGTCGATGGCGTGGTAGCTAATGAACTCTGTCAACTGATCGATTAGCTCATAAGCTTCGTTCGACTCATAGCAATAGCCAAGTTTTTCCAATACGTCCGAAAAACCCATCACACCCAGTCCGACAGCTCTCGTCTGCTGGTTGGCGTGCATTGCCTCTTTAACTGGCGTCTCAGTAATATCGATCAGGTTATCCAATTGCCGAATCGCTGCCCGTGAAGCCTCTTGCAAACGATCCCAATCCCACGTCTTATCCTCACGCAAAAACGCCGACAGATTGATACTAACCAAGTTACAGGTGGCGATATTATCCTTGTCTTGAGGTAAGGTAATTTCCGTACACAGATTGCTCAGATGAATTGTACCAGTGTTATTATTCAGCGCCCGCACATTAATGGTATCTTTCCAGGTTAACCACGGATGGCTGGTGGCCTGCAGGCTAGTCAAAATCTGCTTAAATTGCTGGCGGGCTGACATCTTTTCAAAGACCCGCAGTTTACCAGCTTCGGCTAGCTTAATATATTCCTTGTAACGCGCCGAAAACCCCTCACCGTACAACTCTGGCAAATCTGGCGTTTCCGCTGGATCAAACAGATACCAATCTTGGTCTTTTTGCACCCGCTTCATAAATTCATCAGAGATAAATACCGCGGTGTTGGCAAAACGCGTGCGCATATACGGGTCGCCAGAGTTGGAACGCAGGTCGATGAACTGCGGGAAATTAAGATGCCAGTTCTCCATATAAATAGCTGCTGCACCGGCTTTCTTTCCCTTACGCGACACTGCGAACAATGCTGTATCAATCATCTTCATAAATGGAATTGGACCGGTTGATTCGGTGTTAGTGGTCTTAACTGGACTGCCGGCCGCCCGCAACTTAGTAAAACCGATGCCGATGCCGCCAGTACCCTTGGCGATAAACATGGTGTCGCGCACACTCTTGGCAATTGACTCCATATAATCGTCGACATTTAGTAAAAAGCAGTTGCTGAGCTGTGGAAAGGAGCCGCCGGCATTGACCCGTGTCGAGCCGCCCGGCAGATATTCTAATTTGCTCATGTGCTCGTAGAATTCAATAGCTGAGGCAGTTGGGTCTGACTCGTTATAACTGAGTCCCATCGCGATACGCATGTGAGTAAATTGCGGCGTTTCCAGCGGGTCGCCGCTTTGTTTGCGCAAGGCGTAGCGGTTTTTATTGGTCATCACACCGAGGTATTTACTGAGGTCGTCGCGTTCTGGACGTAATGCTTCACCCAATTTTTTTAGATCAAACCGACCGTCACTCATTCGCTCATCAAGCAAACCATCTTTGACCGCCGCTTTAACAAACTTCGGAAACTCCCGCGCGTGCAATTTCTTTAACTCGTCTGCCGTCTCGTAATCGCCCAAAATACTCTTATAAATAGTCTTTAGTAGCAAGCGAGCTGCGATTTTATCATAATCTGGATCATCTTTAACATTTTGCAGTGTCGTCTGAATCACTGCCTCGTCCAGCTGCTCAGTCGTAATCCCGTCAAATAACGTCAGCTGCAGCTCGGTCGCTACCTGCACCACCTTTGAAACCTGATCCGGCAGCCCGTCGCAGGCCTTTAAAATTGCCGCATTAATTTTATTTGCATCAAACGGCTCTTTTGTACCGTCGCGTTTGATGACGTTGATTTGTTGCATGTACCCTCCTTAATTTGCCCTACTAAAAATCAGCCGCCAGTACCCCATCTGGTGGCCCTACGGAATAATTTGCCTTTTTGTTTATTTATGGGTTCGCTACATATATAGCGTACAACACTAACTATAGCCGCTACATATAGTGTTTTTCAAGACATTTGGTAAATTTTACAACCTATTTTTGCTATAATCAGATACGGTATGAAATTTGCCTCAATGCGCGACATTGTTTATTTTCTGGACGAGATCATTGCCCGTCCACCTGAAAAATATAATCGGCTGGCATATGTGACGCATATTTTGGAGATTCTTGGTAATCCGCAAAATCAAATTCCCGCCGTCCACATCACCGGTACCTCTGGTAAAGGATCGACTGCTTATTATGCTACCAGTTTACTGAACCGGGCTGGCTATACTACCGGCACATTAGTATCGCCGCATATCGCCAGCGTCGCCGAGCGCTCGCTCATCAATGGACAGCCGCTGCCTGAACAAGAATATTTGCATTATTTTCAAGCGTTTGCCAGCTTCTACACGGCACACAACCTTCATCTATCCTATTTTGAATTTTTGACGATTTTTAGTTTTTGGCTATTTAAGGAAATAGGTGTTGATTATATCATAATTGAGGTTGGAATTGGCGGACGGCTGGACACGACCAACGTGATTTTCTGTTCGCCAACTGTACGCGTCATCACTGATATCGGACTGGACCATACGGAATTACTAGGCAATACTCTGACAGAAATCACCCAAGAAAAAGCTGGCATTATCCATCAAAGCGATTCAGTCGTGATGAACCGACAAACTTCTGAGATTGAAACGGTTGTTCGGCAACACGCAGAGTCACAGTTCTCGCAGTTTTCAATTGCTTCGCCAATTATTGACGATTTTCTGAAAATACTGCCGGATTTTCAGCAGCGGAATTGGACATTGGCGTACCGCGCCGTTGAAAAGCGGCTGGCACTAGATAAAAAGCCGCCTCTGTCAAAAGAGGTTCTGGAAAAATCCGTGCATATCGCTATTCCCGGACGGTTAGAGAAGCGCAATGTTGATGGAGTTAACATCATATTTGATGTTGCCCATAATCCCCAGAAAATCCGTGCCTTGATTGATTCATTACGAAAATTGTATCCGGATAAAAAGCCTATATTCGTAGTAGCATTCGGGCAAAATAAGCATTCGTCGCTAGCAGAATCGCTTGCCATAATTGATAACCTGGCACAGCTGGCTTACGCCACCACATTCAGCGCCAATTACGGCAAAAATCACCGCAACATGCCGCCGGAAATTATCCGCCATGTCATGAAATCTGCAGTCGAGATTGAACATAATACAGACAAGGCTCTCGCGAAAGCCATCAATAAAGCCCGGCAGCTTGATACTTACGTCGTTGTTACCGGGTCGTTTTATTTAGTGAGTGAATTTGCGGCAAGCTAAACCGCTACTATAACTAAATTATCTTGTGTGCGATTACGTACTGAATTGCCCGATTGAAAAAAGGACGCATATTGATGTTCTGCAACTCAGCGACAGACACCCATTTATAATCGCTATGCTCCCAGCTCAACTTCACCGCCGGCGTATTATACAAATGCGTGACGTATAATAGCTTCGTAACCGACTTATTCTCTTTCTCATCGTATGCAGTCTCGGCGTACGCTAATTGTATTTTTGCTGGATCTAAGTCTATTCCGCATTCTTCTTGCACCTCGCGGATTACCCCCAAGTTCTCCGGCTCACCCGCATCCACGATTCCACCCGGCAAGTCCGGCTGATATGACCTCTCTGGATATTTTAAGTGTTCGCTCAAAGTCAAAGTTAAAACATTACCGTCACCATTGATGATCAGGATTTTTGCAATTGATTCTAATCTCGTGTTCTGCTTTGACATGCTGCGGATCATTATAACATAGAAAATCACCACTTTATTTTAGCCGAAACCACCTATTTTTGCATAAAATTCAAGAAAATTGCATAAATCTATTGACTTTTTATTCAATTATTGATATATATATTAGCTTTTTGCTCAAAGGTAGTCTTTTAGGGTGAGAAGCGCCCTTTACTTTGAGCTGAGCTTCTCTGAAAGGAGAGAAGGATGTTGGTTGGTATCCAGGCCCTGGCGCAACTATTATTTTTATTGCAGGGGTGGCAAACCTCTTCCTCCCCATCTTCGGGGAGAGCTCTGTTATGGCGACCCTCGTGATGTACTCCCTTGCGGCTAGCTTGGCGAATTCTGCGCGAATCGACATAATCAAGGCCAAAATGAGAGATAGCTCAGACAACAAGGGCTAACCGCCCACCGAAAGAAAGTAGCTTGCCGAATTAGCTCAACCTGGTTGAGACGCATATCGCGTTTCCTGGGTTGAGATACACCCAATTCCGGTTTGAGCCAGTTCGGTGGGCTATTTTCTTTGGAAATCAATATTCTCTACTTACTGCACTTTGACGCATTCTTTACCCAGCAGCTGCTCTAGTTTCTTAATAAGCGCATCATCCGCTTCAACCTTGAAAGGCAGGCGCATGGCTGACTTTTTTTCTTCGCCCAGCACCAGCACTACATCAGTCATGCCGGCATAATCGCCGCAAACTGACTTCATTTTTATCAGCGCATCGTGATTATTTGGATCTTTAACATGTACAAATAATTTTACTACTGGCATTTCCGCGGCAGCAACTGACACCGCAGGTTGTTTAGCTGCCTGCTGAACTGCCGCACTCGCCTGCTTCGATCCATCCGATCCGTCAGCAGAACTGCGACGTTGATTTTTATAAGCTGCCCGCCGCTCTTTCTTTACTGCGGCGCTGATTTTTGGCGCATCCATTTTACGGCCGGTCGACTCGTAATTATCAACGTCGTCATCAGTAATCATAATAATATCGTCGGCAATCAGCTTGCTCTCGCCGCCCAAATTACCGTCGCGATCCCGCGCCGAATTCTTGCCGGATGCCCGAATCACTGCGTCTTGTTGCAGCTTGGCGCCAACTTTTTCATATAGATTTGGGAAAACTATTACTTCGCCTTCGCCAAACTTATCCTCAATTCCCACGAAAGCCATCTTTGAACCGCTTTTTGTGACAATTGTCCGCACCGAATTGATAATTCCGCCGACGGTCATCGTTCGGCTATCGTATTCCGGAATTAACTGCGTTAACGGCTGGGCTTGCTCGCTTAGATACGTCTCATACTTATCAAGCGGATGGGCGCTAATATACAAACCCAGCAGTTCCCGCTCCCACGCCAGGCGCTCTTTGTCCGTATGTTGGACTGGCGCTTTTTGCAAGTTTAGCATTGACTGCACGCCCGATCCTTCGCCGCCAAGCATACCAAACAAATCCGTCTGACCGCTGGCAGCTTCTTTTTGAAGCTTGGAAGCAAAAGCGGTAATAGCGTCAAGATTGAATAGCAAGTCCGACCGATCGCCTATATCATCAAAGGCACCAGATTTAATCAGCGATTCCCAAGCCTTGCGGTTGAATTTACTGGTCGAGACACGCTTGGCAAAATCTTCCACCGAAGAAAACGCGCCTTCTTCGCGCGCACGCAACACTTCCTCCACTGCGCCAACGCCGACACCTTTCACTGCCGACATACCGAAGCGAATTTTATGCTCGTTTGGCACCACTGCAAACTCGATGAACGACTCATTAACATCCGGGCTTAATACGTCAATGCCCATATGTTTACACTCAGTCATTTCAATCGCCAAACGATCCGTGTCGTCGTGATCGCTGGTCATTAGCGCCGCCATGAAAGCATCCGGATAATGCGCTTTTAGATAGGCCGTCCAATAAGCAATTAAGCCGTAACAAGCGGCGTGCGACTTGTTGAAACAGTAATTAGCGAACTCCTCCAG
>CAUPXR010000010.1:0-13795 GCA_963515225.1 uncultured Candidatus Saccharibacteria bacterium
GGTCTCACCTGCGTCAACGACGCCAGCAGTGCCGTCCGCTCCACCGTCAAGCTCATCTGGCTCTACGGTATCGTCTTCTGGTTCGCCTAGTAGTCATACGCCAGCAGTGACGCCGGCCGTATCTTCGCCGCCAGCTACCCCTCCTGAGAGTGATACTGTTCATGTATCGCCAATGATAGCTAAGCGTCCGCATGGTCGTTTTATGGATGTTGTTCATCCGTCGTCTAAGTCTAAATTAGCACAGCAGCGAAAAATGATTCCAAATACATCCAAAGCTGGATTGGGCGACCAATCTGGAGCTGATTCAGCGAATACGGATGATAGCGCTAGCTTGGCAGATAAGACTATCCGCCGCCCGTCTATGATAGGAGGGGGTAATAACCTTAATAATATCCATTCAAACGAGAACAACAGCAGTGTTGATGCGCCGACGTCCGCTAATCCTGAAAAGTCTTTGCTAAGTTCAGCGAAAAAACGCGTCGTGTTGCCGCAAAACCCAGAGAGTAAAACAAACGATTCCCCTGATGCAGCAACGCCAGTTCAGAGTAAAAGCGAAAGTACTGCTCCAGTATCGCCTTTTATCTCTAACGTTGAAGTCGAGAAAAGACCGCTAGGTACGCCAGCCGCCGCTACTGATGATGCAAATGACGGAGGCGCTGCAGCAGCAAAAAATGATGACCATAAAAAATCTTTGGCAAATTATACGCCGCGCAAATTGGATATTTCAGAGGATGATCCGGACGATGAAGTTGAGCCGGGCGGTGATGTAGGGCTACCGCCAGAATTTAGCGCGGATGTTATGGCGGCCGAGGAGGCTGATGTTTCTAGCCTTGACGCTGCCGTCGATGATATTAAGGCAGCCGAACAGAGAGCTTCTAAAAAACCAAGTGATAACGATGATGCTTCGCCGCGTCATTTGCCAAAAAAAGATTCAACTGAATCTGAGCCTAAGCCTATGTTCGATGCGGCAAGCCGTACGTCAAAAAATTTTGACCCTAAAGAAGAAAGCAAATCTGGCTGGCTGACAGTTCTACTGATTCTGTTATTTTTGGCAATTGGCGTGGCTGGCGGCGCGGCAGCATACTTTTTGCTGATAAAATAGATACATGACTGATTTTATGGATGGTTTGAATGATGAGCAAGCTCGGGCGGTGACGCATGGCGACGGGCCGCTATTGATTTTGGCGGGCGCTGGTTCTGGAAAAACAAAGACGCTAACACATAGGATTGCTTATTTGATTGGCGAGTTGAAAGTTTTTCCTAGCCGAATCTTAGCAGTAACATTTACTAACAAAGCCGCCAAGGAAATGCGGCAGCGATTGGCGCAATTGCTGGATGAAGACGCTGAGAATCGTCAATTTATGCCGTGGATGGGGACGTTCCATAGTATTTGCGTACGGATACTAAGGATGGACAGCGCACATATTGGGTTGGACAGACGGTTTTTAATCTACGATACTGACGATCAAGTAAGCCTGATGAAACAAATTATGAAAGCGCGCGGTCTGACGGATAAAGATATTAAGCCGCGGGCGGTGCTTTCAGTTATTTCAAACGCTAAAAATGAAATGCGCGGCGCGGAAGATTTTTCAATGTCAGCGCGTGGCCCTCGGGAGCAAAAAATTGCTGAATTGTTCTTCGCCTATGAAAAAGCCTTGAAAGAGGCGGCAGCACTCGACTTCGATGATTTATTGACTAAAACTGTAGAATTATTACAGAACAGTTCAGAGATTCGCTGGAAATGGCAGCGTCAGTTTGAGTATATTCTAATCGACGAGTATCAGGATACAAATGCTGTGCAGTACGCGCTAATAAAATTATTAGTTAACGAACGGCGTAACTTGTGTGTAGTTGGCGATGATGCGCAGTCGATTTATAGTTTTCGCGGCGCTGATTATACTAATATTCTTAATTTTGAGCGCGATTTTCCGGGGACAACCGTAGTCAAACTGGAGCAAAATTATCGTTCAACGGGCGCGATTTTAGATTTAGCAAATTCGCTCATTCAGCATAATATTCATCGGACGGATAAGAATCTATGGACGGCAAATGGTGATGGTATTGATCCAAAGTTATGGCAATTATATAGCGAGTCGGAAGAGGCGCTGGCGATCGCTAATGAGATTCAGGCGCAAATTGCCAACGGCCGCCAGTACGGCGACGTGGCAGTGTTATATCGGACGAATGCGCAGAGCTATGCAATTGAGAGGGCGCTCAGACAGGGCTATATTCCGTATAAAATTGTCGGCGGCCTAAGGTTTTTAGATCGGGCGGTTGTTAAGGATGTACTGGCGTATCTTCGATTGTTGTATCAGCCGAGCGACCGGGTTAGTTTTTTAAGGATTGTCAATGTGCCGAAGCGCGGTATCGGTGCAGTGAGCGTGGCTAAATTTTTGGATTGGAATGATGCGGCGCGGCGGGATATTGTCAGCGGCTTGCTGGCGGTCGAAGAGGCCGATAATTTGACGGCGCGAGCGAAACGACCTTTATTGGAGCTAGGCAAAATTTTGAGGGGACTGCAGCAGGAAATAGACGGTTCGCCAGCGGAACTAATTGAAAAAATTATAAAAAGAACTGGCTATGGGGATTTTATCAATGACGGTACGCCTCAGGCTGAGGAGCGGATGGAAAATATTGGCGTGTTGCTGGCGGAAGCTAAAGCTTATGTTGATGTACCGGCGTTTTTGGAAGAAATGGCGCTAATGTCTTCGGCGGATACAGCGGCGGAGCAGCAGGTGACGCTTATGACGCTGCATGCCGCTAAGGGTTTGGAATTTCCGGTAGTATTTTTAGCGGGACTGGAAGAGGGGATTTTACCGCACGCGCGAGTGTTTGACAGCGGTAAGGCTGACGATATTGAGGAAGAACGCCGGTTGTGTTATGTCGGCGTGACGCGCGCCAGGGAGGAATTGTTTGTTAGTTGTGCCAGTTCCCGGACACAGTTTGGGCAGATTGGTTATAATATGCCGTCGCGGTTTTTAGACGAGATGGGGCTGATGGTCGGCGGAATTGATAGGCCAGCTCAGCCGCCAGTAGAAGCTGATTTTTATTCAGAAGAAATAGGGCTGGAGGTGGGAGATAGAGTGCGTAGTCCGAGCTTTGGCACGGGTGAAATTATTGACAGCGAGGGCTTGGGTGTGACTGTCAAATTTGATGACGGAAAGATTAAAAAATTAAACGTTGAATTTGCACGTTTGGAGAAAATTTGATATAATAAAAAAGATTGTACGTTCGTGCAGTGTTATGAGTATCGCATCACTAATAAAACGTCATTATAGAAGCGCCGCTGTTATGCTGGGTGTATTTGCAGTTATATTTGGCAGTTTGCTTTTCGTTAATCAAGCGCTTGCTAATAGCAATAATCCAGTGGTCAAAGCTGGTGAAAAGCTTGTCAATATTTATGATCGCGGCACTGGGCGGACGGTTATTACGAAGGCTAGGACTGTCCGCGAGACGCTGAAAGCAGCCAATATTAAGATAGATGAAAAACAGGATGTAATAGAGCCGAACCTCGATACGGATATGGCTGCTGAAAAGTATAATATTAATATCTATCGCGCCCGGCCAATTACGATTGTTGATAACGGTAAGCGTCTGAAAGTAACGACTGCGCAGCAAACGCCGGCTTTGATTGCCAAAGCGGCAGGTTTGAAAGTATACCCTGAAGATAAAACTGCGCTTAATAAAACGGATAATTTGCTGGTTGACGGTGCGGGTTTGGTAATGAAAGTTGAACGGGCAACGGCAGTGAATTTTGTACTGTACGGCAAGGAATCTGTTATCAGAACGCATGCAAAGACAGTTGGCGATTTACTGAAAGAGAAGAATATTAAACCCGGAAAGAACGATACATTGTCTGTGGGCGCGCTGACAGCTATCTCTGAGGGGATGAAAATTGAGTTGTGGCGAAACGGCAAGCAAACCGTTACTGTTGAGGAAGAAGTGAATTTTGAAATTGAGAAAATTCAGGACGCTAATAAAGAAACCAGCTACAAAGAAGTAAAGCAGGCTGGCGAAAAAGGTAAGCGCAACGCGACATATGAGATTGAAATGAAAAATGGCATTGAAATAAGCCGCAAGGAAATTGCCAGCGTTACGACGAAAGAGCCTAAAAAACAGATTGAAATTGTAGGCGCGAAGAGTTCAAATACTTTTTCTGGTAGTTTTGCTGAGGCTTTAGCTCGATTGAGAAGCTGCGAGGGCAGCTATACGTCTAATACAGGCAATGGTTACTATGGCGCTTATCAGTTTAATAGAGGCACGTGGGCGTCGGTTGCCGACCCGAGCAAGTACGGTAATGCCACGCCGGCTGAACAAGATGAAGCCGCTTGGAAATTATACCAAAGGCGCGGTTGGAGCCCGTGGCCAGCATGCAGCAGAAGCAGGGGCTTGCAGGATATCTATAGATAGATAATCAGCGCTGGTCGGTGATACAATAATAGAGTGAACAAATTTACCTTAAAGTCAAAATACCAGCCGACCGGCGACCAGCCAACGGCGATTGCTCAGCTGGTGGATGGTTTGGAGCGGGGCGAACGTGAGCAAACGTTGCTGGGCGTGACGGGGTCGGGCAAGACATTTACCATGGCGAATATCATCGCCCGAGCCAATGTGCCGACGCTGGTGCTGGCGCACAATAAGACTTTGGCGGCGCAGCTGTTTTCTGAGTTTAAGGAATTTTTTCCGGACAACGAGGTGCATTATTTCGTCAGCTATTTTGATTATTATCAGCCGGAAGCCTACATTGCCAGTAGCGACACCTACATTGAGAAAGATTCGAAAATTAATGATGAGATTGATCGGCTCAGGCATGCGGCGACGTCGGCGCTATTGACGCGGCGCGACGTTATCATTGTGGCCAGTGTCAGCTGCATTTATGGTATTGGTTCGCCGGAGACGTATGCTGATATGGCGATTCAATTGACAGTCGGCGAGCGGCGGGTTCAGGACAAGTTTATTCGCTTGCTGACTGACATTCAGTATAAGCGTAATGATGTTGATTTTGCGTGCGGTACTTTTCGGGTGCGCGGCGATGTGGTAGATATTTTCCCGGCCGGGCAGGACACGGCGGTGCGGGTGGAATTTTTTGGCGATGAGGTCGAGAGACTCACACGAATCAATCCGCTGACTGGCGAGATTTTGGATCAGCCAGCTAGTCTGACGATTTTTCCGTCTAGCCACTATTCGACGCCGCGCGAACGAATTGAAAAGGCTATCATGGGCATTGAGAAAGAATTTGACGAGCGACTGAAGTGGTTTGAGTCGCACGATAAACTGCTGGAGGCGCAGCGCCTCAGTCAGCGCACCAAATATGACCTGGAGATGCTCAAAGAAACTGGCTTTGTTAAAGGCATTGAGAATTATTCGCGCTATCTGACGGACCGCGAGCCGGGCGAGCAGCCGGCGACCTTGATTGATTATTTTCCGGACGATTGGTTGCTGCTGGTCGATGAGTCGCATATGACCTTGCCGCAAGTCCGCGGTATGTATAACGGCGACCGAGCGCGCAAGGAAGTGTTGGTGGAACACGGGTTTCGTTTGCCGAGTGCGCTGGATAACCGTCCACTGAGGTTTGATGAGTTTGATCGGCACATTCATCAGGCGATTTATGTGTCCGCTACGCCGGGCGACTATGAACTGGCTCACTCGCCAAAGCCGGCTGAGCAGTTGATTCGGCCGACGGGGCTGCTTGATCCGCCGATTGCGGTGCGGCCGACTGAGGGGCAGGTTGATGATTTGATGGAGGAGATTCGTCAGACTATTGCCAACGGTCACCGCGTATTGGTGACTACCTTGACCAAGCGTATGGCTGAGGATTTGAGTGCCTACTTGACTGACAATGGTGTGAAAACGGCGTATCTACACAGCGAAATTGACACGCTGGAGCGCGGCGATATTCTCAAAGATCTGCGGCTGGGGACGTATGATGTCTTGGTTGGCATTAATTTGCTGCGCGAGGGGCTGGATCTGCCGGAAGTCAGTCTGGTAGCGATTATGGATGCTGACAAAGAAGGCTTCCTCCGCTCTGAGCAGGCGCTGATTCAGACGATTGGCCGGGCGGCACGGCATGTCGATGGACGAGTACTGATGTATGGCGATAACGTAACTGACAGTATGCGGCGAGCGATTGATGAGACTAATCGTCGGCGGCAGATCCAGCAGAAATATAACGAAGAACATGGCATTACGCCGCAAACTATTCAAAAGAAGATTGATGACGGCCTGCGTTCCATCATTCCGCAAAAAGAATCGGACAAAAAACCAAAACTTGATTTGAAGAAGATTCCAAAGGACGAATACCCGACTCTAATTAAGGAGTTGACTGGTCAAATGGAACTGCATAGCGCTAATTTGGAGTTTGAAAAAGCCGCAGAACTGCGCGATTTGATTGCAGAAATTCGTCAGACCATGTAGAATAGAGTTAACCATTAGATTAGGAGGTAAAAATGGCAACCAAAGAACAACCGCAGCCAGAAAATAATGTCGCACAGCCGGAAGCAGCTGTACCTGTACCGCCAGCGGCAAGCTATCAGGCATATCCGCAATATGCAGCGTATGTTGATCCAAATAAGGGCAAGTCAAAGTTGCTGACATTTGAATATGCTTTTGCGATGGGTTCGGCTGTAGCGGCTGCTTTTTTGCTCATTGACACAATGGTAAGTGTGTTCGGCCTTTGGGCTGGCACTTCGTCAGTAACCACTTCATTTGTGCGTGGGTATCTATCTCCAAGCATGGTAACGCCGGGTACGGGGATTGTGGCGGCGGCTGTATTAGCACTGCTATTCTCAGTTTTATCGTTTGTGTTGTTTTCGCGAGTTTCCAGGACCGTGCCAGAGCGTGAGGGTTATACTAATCGTACAGCTTATAAATTAATAACTTATGGTGGTCTTGGCGCGTTGTTACTACCAGCTGTTGGGCTGGTTGCGAAGTTGGCCAGCATCCTTGTTAACTCGCTTTTGTTCATTGGCGTTAGCGGTGCTGGTGAAATTTATAAGAGTTTGTATCTTGGCGAATTCTTACCGTACTTACTAGCGCTGGCGGTTGTGTCAACTTCGGCGTTTTTCGTCCATAAAATTGTCCAAGGTAAGAATACCTCTAAGACATTGACGTTAGTATTGGTTGCAGCTTCGGCTGTTGTTCTGTTGGCTGGCGCTATCACTATGGCTGTAAAGCTGCATGGCGGGACAAGTTCAAGAAACAGTGTAGACTCTGGCAGCTCTAATAGGCTGCGGCTACAGAAGAACTTTGAAAGTTATATAAGCGACTAGATCTGAAAAGGGGTGGACGGTATGATTAATAAAGAGCGCTTTGAGGGGTTTACTTTACCAACGGTATTAATTGCCAGCCTAGTGCTTTTAGGTTTGTTGTCTTCGGCGCTCTTATTATCTACCAGCGCTTCTAATGCTCTAAAAGAGCAGTATTACAGCCAGTTGGCTAGAGAGGCGGCCGAGGCTGGCGCCGCTAGGTTGGCCCACTGTATTCGCAGGGATTACTTTGATACGACAAAAACTGTCCGTCCGAATACCAATTGCCTGGGGGGGGTAGTAGCAGCACCTGATCATATATTGAAAGGCCCTAATTACACGACAACTTTTGAAGCGAAATATGTATCATCCGGCTTGGCCAGAGTCACTGAGTCTGTTGGTATGATTAACTTGCGACGTAAAGACGGTTCAATATATAAAACTTATTCGTATGTGTCGCGCCAGCAGGTAAGTCAAGAAGTAGATCCTTCTGGCAGCCGCGCTAGTAAACGATGGTGGTATTTTGGCAATAATGCCAAGGTTGATTTTGGTACTGGTGGGACTACTGTATCCCCTTCTTTGGCGACGCCAAGCCGTCCGATATCAGCAGAAGGTATAACAACTGTCTCTGGACGGGACGGTAATTTGAAATTTATATCCGACGGATTGAATATATGGGATAAAAACGGCAATGTCATGCCGACGCGGTCTGGCGCTTACAACTTTAATTCAAATTGCGATTATCCTACTGGTACGCCATTCCCGTTCAGTCCGCTTGGGCAGGGATTATGCGGTTCGCGTACTGGTACGCAGGCAGTAGCATCGTTTCCTATTGACAGGGAAGAAACCAAGTTTGTCATTGTTAGTAATACAGCCAATACTAACGAAGTTAGGAAATATGGAACACTATATTGGAGTTTAATAGATTTTTCCAGGCCAGGGTATCCTGATGGAGTAATTACTCTTAAAAACGCAGCTGTTGCGCCTGGCGGTATGAAAGAATATGCTTCAGAGGCGCTGAATGCCCGGCCGAATGCTGTTGGCAACGGCGGGATTATTTACACGTACAGACCGAATGCGCCAAATGCGTTATATGCTTTTGGTATATGGACGCTTAATAACGGGTCTAACATTATTAGCGGACAACATCCGAACATGAGTGGCAATACAAAGCCGATACAGTTTGCTTATAAGGAATTTACTTCGGCAAATGGTCGGTCTGCTATGTGCGGAAGCAGTGCTGATGCTTTTAAGGCGACTAGCTTTGGTAGTATAAACTTTAATGATAATTACACCAAGCTGGTTCTGATAATGGGCGGTAGCTTTTTTTGCCCTGAAGATCGTCGTGCAGGTTCGGTTCATGTCTTTGACTTGAGCGCTGGCGATAATGATATGCGACAATTGAACTATTGGAGTGTTAATAAAGCAGCTGAAGCCCGAGGCACTGGCTATGCTGCGGACTTTTCGCCGTCAAGCCGATATGTGTATACGTCGTCAATATATCCTGGAAGGCTGTTTCGGTATGATTTAAGTAGCGGTAATAATACTACTATAAAAAATAGCGAAAGGTTTATCGGTAAAACCAATTGTATGCAGCATCCGGGTACTGGAATTGGCGGAGGATCATGCCAGGTTGCTTCAGGTAGCTCTTCGGCTGCAGTCGATGGTGGCGGTCAGGTGTTGCGCGGTCCCGACGGCAGAATGTACGTTGCTGATCGCGGCGCGCCGTGGATTAGCGTGGTTAATCGCCCTGATGCGATAAGCGGTATGACGTCGCCTCAGACGGCTGCAAGTGTCGATTGGCGTTATGGTGGATTACCGCTGCCTGGAGGTGCTTTAAGCTTTTATGGATTACCGCAGATGGTCTCGCTATATAACCCTCGCTTTATTCAGTACTAAGTTGGCTTCCAAAGTGGTATAATAATCTACATGACAACTATTTCTACCAGTGATATTCAGCACTTGGCGAGTTTGAGTAGTCTGGCATTAGCCGATGATGAAGTTGATGGACTGCGCCAAGATTTGGAAAACATAATTGGCTACATCAAGCAGCTAGGGGGGCTCGATACGGCGGGTGTGGAGCCAACTTATCAAGTGACGGGACTGGAAAATGTCTGGCGCGAAGATGAGGTTCAGCCGGGGATTTCGGCAGAAAAGCTGCTTGAGCTAGCGCCTGAGAAACAGAATAATCAAGTGAAAGTGCCGCAGGTGTTGTGATGAGTCGGATTAGTGATTTTACCGGAAAAAGTGCAGTCGAAAATGTTAAAGAAGCGTTGCGACGAGCGCGCGATATTGAGGAATACCATGCACTATTGAGCTTGACGGAAGAACGGGCGCTGGAGCGAGCAGCCAAGGTTGATCAGGGTGAGATCTCTGGGCGATTGGCGGGCGTGCCATTTGTTGTCAAAGACAATTTCTTGGCCTTTGGGGCGCCGACAACTGCTGCTTCAAAAATGCTCGAGAATTTTGATGCGCCGCTTCAGGCAACAGCCGTTGAAAAATTAGAAGCTGAAGGTGCAATTTGCATTGGTAAGGCGAACTTGGACGCCTTTGCTCACGGCGGTTCGACAGAAAACTCAGCCTTTGGTCCGACCAAAAACGCCGTAGATAAAACCCGAGTGGCCGGCGGTTCATCAGGCGGATCAGCGGTAGTAACGGCGCTTGACGTGGTGCCATTTGCATTGGGGACAGACACTGGTGGTTCGATTCGTCAGCCCGCCAGTTTCAACGGCGTGGTCGGCGTCAAGCCAACCTACGGCGCAGTCAGCCGCTACGGCGTGGTAGCTATGGCATCAAGCACAGACACCATTGGTTGTTTCGCGACGAACGCTGATGACGCTAATTTGGTGATGGAGATTATGGCGGGCCGTGACGACAAGGATATGACGACGCTGCCTGACTTTTGGCGGAACCAGCCAGGCTTTAGAAAGAAAAAGATTGGTTTGGTTAAGCAATGTATGACTGACGATGTGGACGCGGCAGTTCACCAGAAAACGCTTGATTATGCTGAAAAACTGAAGCAGTTGGGCTATGAAATTGAAGAAGTTGATCTGGACATGATGCAATATTCGCTGGCAATGTACTATATCATTGTGCCGGCAGAATTATCGTCAAATCTGGCGCGCTATGACGGCGTGCGTTATGGTCACCGAGCGGCTGAGGTAAAAACGCTGGCGGAATTGTACGGCCGCAGCCGTAACGAAGGTTTTATGACGGAGAATAAGCGGCGGATTATGATCGGCAGTTTTGTGTTGTCGAGCGGATTTTTTGACGCTTATTACATGCAGGCGCAAAAAGCGCGTACGCTGCTCATCAACGAGTTCAAAAAGTTGTTCACTGAGTATGACGC
Organism: uncultured Candidatus Saccharibacteria bacterium; assembly: GCA_963515225.1. Classification (GTDB taxonomy): domain Bacteria; phylum Patescibacteriota; class Saccharimonadia; order Saccharimonadales; family Saccharimonadaceae; genus Nanosynbacter. Next base: position 10,594 of record CAUPXR010000010.1, read on the forward strand.
GCTGTTGATGCCGACGGCGCCGACACCAGCTTTCAAACTTGGTGAAAATACCAATGATCCGATCAAAATGTACTTGGCGGATATCATGACCGTACCAGCCAGCCTGGCTGGACTGCCAGCAATTTCCGTGCCAGCTGGAAGCAACGAAGAAGGTTTGCCGATTGGTGTGCAGTTGATTGGTGATTATCAGTCGGACGGCAACTTGCTGAAGCTAGCAGCGGAAGTGGAGGCTGTCTGATGGATGGATTGTTGATTGCGCTGGTGGTAGCGGCGTTGTTAATCGGCGGTTTGTTGATCGTTTTTATCCAATTGACGTCGCGCGGACACAAACAGCTTGACAGAGAAATGTATCAAAAAGTTTGGCGGGCAATTCAGCGCGGCGCTAAGGCGGGTAACTCGGACAGCTTGCAGATGGCAATTGTCAAAGCCGACAAGCTGCTCGACAAAGCCATGCGCGACTGCGGAGTGGCGGGCGCAACGATGGGTGACAGGCTGAAATCTCGCAAGGGTGATTGGACGGATGAAAATGGTTTGTGGGCGGCGCATAAATTGCGCAATCAAATTGCCCACGAGACTAAAGTAAAACTAACCGCGCAAAGTTTTCGGCGAGCTATGACGAGCTTTGAGCAAGCACTAAAAGATTTGGGAGCATTATGATGAGTATATATGATGAATATGAAATGACCATTGGTGTTGAGTGCCACGTCCAGCTGGCGACCAAAACCAAGCTGTTTAGCCCAGCTGATAATGACGCACGTAATGCCGAGCCAAATGAAAAAACACATGAGATTGATTTTGGTTTGCCGGGAATGCTGCCGGTGCTGAATAAGCACGCCGTCGAGCTGGCGGTGCGCGCCGGTAAAGCGTTGAACGCGCCGATTGCTCGCGTTAGCCGGTTTGATCGCAAGCACTATTTCTACCCTGACTTACCAAAGGGCTATCAGACCTCGCAGATGTATCAGCCGATTATCTTGGCTGGCTATGTCGACGCGCCGCTAGAAGACGGTTCGCTCAAGCGGGTGCGGATTCATCATGCGCACATGGAAGAGGACGCTGGCAAGTTGACGCACCACGACGGTTATTCGCTGGTTGACCTCAACCGCGCTGGTACACCGCTGATCGAAATCGTCTCTGAGCCAGACATGCATTCTGCCGAGGAGGCTAAGGCTTACGCCTCAGAGCTGCACAAATTGATGGTCTATGCAGGCGTTACGCACGGTGATTTGTACCACGGCAACATGCGTTTTGATGTCAATATTTCGGTGGCCAAGAAAGGCGCGACCGAGCTCGGCAAACGCGCGGAAGTGAAGAATCTCAATTCATTCCGCAGCGTCGAGCGTGCCGCTGAATACGAATTCAAACGCCAAGTTGACCTGCTGGAGCGCGGCGAACCAGTGGCTCAGGAAACTCGCGGCTGGAGCGATGACCAGCAAATTACTACCTCGCAGCGCTCGAAAGAGGACGCCCAGGATTATCGCTATATGCCTGACGCCGATATCCCTCCAGTAGTATTGACCGATGACTTCATCGCTGATATCCAAGCCGAAGTACCGATGCTGCCAGGCGAATATCGTGAAAAGTGGAGCGGATTGAACTTGGACAAGTCGGTGATCAATTCGTTGTTGTCCAATCAAAATTACGCGCGTATCATGCTGGAAGTTCAAGAAAAATCGGGCGATGCATCTGCCAAGCGAGTCGCGCACTGGTTCGCTAGCGCGCTGACAGCCAGCGGCAGCGGTGCCGACGATGACAATACGCCGGTCGATGTCAGTGCGCCGTATGTGTCGGTTGACGATTTGGTGGAATTGGCAGAAATGACCGAAAAGGCGGAAATTTCCAGCACCAATGCTAAAGAGCTATTTAATGAACTATTGGCGGGTGCCGAACATCCGCGCAAGCTAGCTGAAGAAAAGAACTTGCTGCAAGTCTCCGACGAATCTACCATCGCCGCCATCGTTGACGAAGTATTGAACGACCCGGCCTCGGCAGCTTCCATTGCCGACATTAAAGCTGGCAAGGATAAAGCTATCGGCTATCTAGTCGGCCAAGTCATGAAGCGTTCTAAGGGCCAAGCCAACCCGAGCCTGGCGCAGAAATTAATCCGCGAAAAATTATAAGGTTCGACACTTCAAAAATAGGAGAGAATAGGAGTTAGATTATGAAAAAACCGACCAAAGCTATCATCGCTGCCGCTGGTTTCGGTACGCGTTTCCTGCCGCAGACTAAGGCTATGCCCAAAGAAATGCTGCCGCTAATTGACAAGCCGATTATTCAATATGTCGTCGAGGAATTGGTCGAGGCTGGCATTAAGGATATAATTATCATCGGTAGCGCTAACAAGCGGGCGATCGAAGACCATTTTGATACGCCAAACGAAGAGCTGCTGGCTAACCTGCGCGCTGGCGGCGCCAAAAAGCAGCCGCTCATCGATATCGTTCAGCGCTTGTCCGAGATGGCTAACTTCGTCTATATTCGTCAGAAAGGTCCGTACGGCAATGCTACGCCGCTGGCTTGCGCTTCGCATTTAATTCGCCATGATGAGCCGGTGATTTATACATTTGCTGATGATTTTATCGCCGCTAGTCCAAGCCGTTTTCGACAAATGATTGAGGCGTCAGAAAGTTTGCACGGTGCGGTGCTGTCGTGTAAGAAAATTACCGACGATTCGGAATTTGATCGTTACGGTGTCATCAATGGTCAGCAGGTCAAAGACGGCGTCATTAAAATGACCAATATTGTCGAAAAGCCTGGCAAAATCAATGCGCCATCCGATCTGGCGAGTGTCAGTAGTTATCTGCTACCGGGCGAGATTTTTGGCTACTTAGAGAAGGCTAAGGAAAAATTCGATAGCCATGGCGAATTCACCATCCAGCCGATTATGCAAGAGATGATTGACGACGGGTTTGATTTTTACGGCGTGGAAATCACCAACGGTACCTATTATGATACTGGCGATAAATTGGAATATTTGAAGACGGTGATTGACTTTGGCCTGCGCGACCCGAATTTCGGCGAGGATTTGCGCGCTCATCTGACAAGCCGCTTGAAATAGTGTATAGTAAAAAGCATGAATGGTTTGTTGATAGTACTAGTAACGCTGATGGCGATATTTGTTGTCATGTTGATCGTCATGAGAATTTCTATTATCAAGCTGTCGCGGCAGATTCATCAAACTCAGCAATATGTAGAGGCGATGACTCAG
>CAUPXR010000011.1:0-13171 GCA_963515225.1 uncultured Candidatus Saccharibacteria bacterium
CGGCGTGGTATTGGCACTATTTGCGGGCAGCTTTTATCTGACGGCAACCAGCGGTATTGAAGGCTTAAACGCTCAAGCGGTTAAGGACAACGGCTTTTCGCAATTAAAGCGCGGCACGGCAGTTGTTATCGGCCGGTCGCTGCCAGGCGACATGGCAGAGCAGTTGCAGCAAAAATCTTACATCACGTCGGTGGCAACGGTCTATCCGCGTGAGGATGGTGATGCGATTCGCTGCCATGATTTGGCGACGTACACTGAACACACTTGCCCGAATAACGCCCGACCAGACCAATTTGCACTGTTGAATTTTGACGCGCCAGTGGTGAAGAACGTGTCGCTAATTAACGATAAGGTTGATACGAACGGCGTCAAAGAATATTTGGTGACATTGAAGTCAGACAATGATATCGAGAAGCTGCGCACCTTGGTGACGGCGAAAGCCAATCAGTACGATTTGACCTATGCGGTGAGCGGCACTGACTCTAAAAAGCCGCACATCAATCCGACGATTCGCGAGTTTGCCGACTTGGCTTATGTTGGTATAGGTGTGACGCTGTTCGTGGCGGTGGCAAGCTTGATCGTCTCGACGATTGGCGGGCTGATGGAACGCCGTCGCTCGCTGTATACGCTGCGGCTGAGCGGTATGCGCCTCGCTCAATTGAAACGTTTGGTGATGGTTGAATCGGTGGCGCCGCTGCTCACCACCTCGATTCTGTCGTGCGGTTTTGGCGTGTGGACGGGAGCGGTGTTTACCAGCACGTTCTCGACGACGCTGAAGCCGGTGCTGACGCCAACCTACTTCGCCATCGTTGGTATCGGTCTGGCAGCGGCCATCATTGGTATCTACTTGATTCTGCCGATGGTTGATAAGCTGACGCGGGCGGAGGCTAATCAAACCGAGTAGTTTTCTCGCGGAGGTAATCTAACGAAAAGCGTTCCAGTTGGCGGCTGGGACGCTTTTTCTTGTGCTGCATTGAACGAGACTTCCGGACGTTTGCAGTCAAATGCGGCCGTACGACGATGGGGGATGTTAATCAGGGAAATAGGTAAAATTAATTATTGTTTTTGGAACTTCACGCGGTCGTTAATTATATTCACTTTTACCGCCATCCCCTCATGAATTCGTCCATCGATCAGCTCCAGCGCCAACGGGTCAAGCACCCGCTTTTGTACCAAGCGCTTCAGCGGCCGGGCGCCAAAGGCCGGGTCGTAGCCATCTCGGGCTAGCATGTCGCGAACGCTGTCGTCAAACTCCAGGGTGATGTCGCGGCTGTCTTTGACTTGGCGAGCGACGCGTTTCAGCTGGACATCGACAATTGCCCGCATGGCCTCTGGTCGAATGCGGTCAAAGATCACGATATCGTCAATGCGGTTGAGGAACTCTGGACGGAAGTGTTGCCTGAGGACATCAAGCATCTGATTGTCCAGTGCCGACAAATCATCGCCAGAAAAGTCCATAATCGCCTGCGAGCCGACATTGCTGGTCATGATGATGACCGTGTTGGAGAAATCGACTGTTCGCCCCTGGCCATCGGTCAGGCGGCCGTCGTCCAGTACCTGGAGGAGCACGTTGAAGACATCGGCATGGGCCTTTTCGAGTTCGTCAAATAGTACCACGCTATAGGGGCGGCGGCGCACCGCTTCGGTGAGTTGCCCACCTTGGTCATAGCCAACGTAGCCTGGCGGCGAGCCAATCAGACGGGCCACGGCGTGCCGCTCCATGTATTCACTCATATCGATGCGAATCATGGCGTGTTCGTCGTCAAATAATGCGCGGCACAGGCTGCGGGCTAACTCTGTTTTGCCCACGCCTGTGGGGCCGAGGAAGAGGAAGGAACCGATTGGTCGATTGGTATCACTGAGGCCAGCACGCGAGCGGCGAATAGCGCTGGCCACCGCGGCGATGGCTTTGTCTTGACCGATCACCTGGGTGCTGATGTGTTCCTCTAGTTTGGTCAATTTGCTGGATTCAGTCTCAATCAGCCGCTCCACGGGAATGCCTGTCCAGCGCGCTACCACGCTGGCGATGTCATCAGGCGTGACTTCTTCACGCAGCAGGCGGTCAGCTGGCGGAATGGCCGCTAGTTCCTGGCGAGCGGCGGCCAGCTTTTTCTCCAGCTCTGGCAGGTCGCCGTATTTGATGCGGCTGGCGGTGGCCAGATCAGCGTCGCGTTCGGCGATTTCCAATTGCGAGCGCAGACTATCCATTTTTTCAGTGGCGGTATTGACGGTCTGGAGAATGTCTTTTTCGTGCTGCCATTTATTGTCAATCACCTCGGCCTGAGCCCGAAGGTCGGCGATTTGCTGATTAATCTCCTCTTTGCGGGCCTTGGCGTGGTCAGATTTGTCTTTTTTCAGCGCGGCTTCTTCAATCTCCAGCTGCAAGCGGCGGTTATTCAGCCGGTCCAGGGCAATTGGCACGCTCTCCAGCTGCATCTTCAGAGCGCTGGTGGCTTCATCCAGGAGATCGACGGCCTTGTCAGGCAAAAAGCGGTCAGGCAGATAGCGGGTGGACAGCCGCGCCGCCGCCACGATGGCATCATCAGAGATTTTAACGCCGTGATGTACCTCGTATTTTTCTTTCAAGCCGCGCAAAATTGCCACAGCGTCATCAAAACTCGGCTCGCCGACATAGACTGGCTGAAAGCGCCGCTCTAGGGCTGCGTCTTTTTCAACATGCTGGCGATATTCCGCCAACGTCGTCGCACCAATCATGTGTAGTTTACCGCGGGCCAGGGCGGGTTTGAGCATATTGCCGGCATCCATGCTGCCTTCGGTTTTGCCAGCGCCGACCATGGTGTGAATTTCATCAACGAACAAAATAATTTCGCCGGCGGCTTCTTCAACTTCTTTCAAAATTGCTTTTAGGCGCTCTTCGAATTGGCCGCGAAAGCTCGCTCCGGCCAGTAAGCTGGAAATTTCCAAGGAGATCAGCCGCTTATCTTTTAGCGACGCCGGTACGTCGCCCTTGACGATACGCTGCGCTAGAGCCTCGACGATGGCGGTTTTACCGACGCCCGGCTCACCGATCAGTACGGGGTTGTTCTTGGTGCGCCGGCTGAGGATTTGCATGGTACGGCGAATTTCCTCGTCGCGGCCGATGACCGGGTCGAGCTTGCCCTCGCGTGCTAGTGCCGTGATATCAGTGCCGAATTTCTCCAACGGCTGCTCAAGCTCTTCTTGCATATTTGGTGGCATAGGTCCTCCTTTGATTTTTTGGGCTTTTCTAAGTCCGTATTTATGATGCGCCGCGGCAAGAGACAGAGCGGGGATAATTGATATGATTATCATAGCAAATTAGCACTCCCAGTGCAAAAGTGCTAGAAACATCATTTAATATTTAACGATGATCTTGCGCGTCCCCAGCGGCTTATGTCATTATTAACCATATGAAATCATTACGATTTTTTACAGTAATGTGGCCAGCTTTTTTATGCGGAATAGTCTGGCAAATATTGCAGTTTATGCCACAGGAATGGAGTTTCGCTAAACAGCTGACAGATCCGTTGACAACAACTTTTATTCTGATTGGCGCTTGGCGCTACAATCGGCTACACAGTGCTGAAGAGAAGATATTATTGGCGGATTTGGTGTTGTTTGTGATTGCTGGAGCAATTTTTGCGTTTTTGCCGTTTAGTTATTTTATCGCCGGCTTGGCAGTGTTTTTGCTGGCGCATGTGGTGCTTTGCATCATCAATTTTAATCGGCTGCGTGCAGCTTGGCGGTCAGGCTGCCGACCGCGTCTGTTCATGGTTATTTTAGCAGCAATCTGTTATACAGGATTAGTAGGATTTGTATTGCAAGCAGTATTACCGCAAGTTCGCGATGCCATGCTCGCCAATGCGATCGTCGCGTATACCGCAGTAATTACCATGATGGCAATTAGCGCGGCGGTAGCTGCGGCAGCACGCTATCAATCGCGCTGGCGGTGGGCGGCAATCGGCGGCGGCATGATGGCGGTATCTGATGCTTGTCTGGCGCTGCGCATGTTTGGCGGCGTATCTGAAGCATGGGTTGGTTATGTCATCATGCCGTTATATTGGGGCGGTATCATATGCTATGTTGCTTCTGCTGCGCCGGCACGCCAAGAAAATAAAGCTAGCTGATCTTATTGAGGGTTTATTCACAAGCCAGTTTTATGGAAATAGCAGTGATATAATGGTGTTATTAGGAATCATATCGAAAGGGGTACTTCATGAATATTCTCGTTACCGGCGGTGCTGGGTATATCGGCAGCCACACCATCATTGAACTACTGGCGTCGGGACACGGCGTGGTGGTGGTTGATAATTTATCAAATTCATCTGCCGAGAGTTTGCGGCGGGTTGAGGAAATTACCGGCCAGTCGGTGCCGTTTTATGAGTTTGATCTGCGTGATCGAGCGCGGCTGGCGGAGTTGTTTAAGTCTGAGACAATTGATGCAGCGATTCATTTTGCGGGCCTGAAAGCCGTCGGCGAGTCGGTGGAAAAGGCGCTGCTCTATTATCAGAACAATTTGGAAAGCACATTGACGCTGCTGGATGTCATGCAGGAATTTGACGTGAAAAAACTGGTCTTTTCTAGCTCGGCAACGGTGTACGGCGACCCGGCGCGGCTGCCGATTACCGAGGACATGCCGCTGTCGGCAACTAATCCGTACGGGCAAACCAAGCTGATGATTGAACAAATTCTACGCGATGTGGCGGCGACCAAGCAGGGTTGGCAGTTTACCTCGCTGCGCTATTTTAATCCCGTTGGCGCCCATCCGAGCGGTCATATCGGCGAAGATCCGTCGGGTATTCCGAATAACTTGCTGCCGTTTGTGTCGCAAGTGGCAGTCGGCAAGCGCGATCACTTAAGTGTGTTTGGCGACGATTACGACACACCGGACGGCACGGGCGTGCGCGATTATATTCACGTGGTTGATTTGGCGCGGGCGCATGTGGCGGCGTTGGAACATTTGGGTGATCCGGATGAATATAAAGTGTATAACATCGGCACTGGCCGCGGCACGTCGGTGTTGGAGTTGGTGAAGGCGTTTGAAACAGCGTCTGGTCGGGACGTCCCATACCAAATCACGCCACGTCGGCCGGGCGACATTGCCGCGTGTTATGCTGACCCAAGTTTGGCAGAGGCAGAACTGGGCTGGCGAGCGGAATTGACAATTGAGGACGCTTGCCGCGACGCCTGGAATTGGCAGAGCAATAATCCGAACGGTTTTAACTAGTTTGATTGCTAGTTTTGGCTGCCGGATTTTGAAAAGATTTTTTTCTCGTAATAATTTGAGCGTTTTGACAGCTCGCTATTTAGCTGATCGATTCCGCCGAGCTGTTCGGTCAACGTTTGTTTATTAGCAAATAGATTAGTCCCCAAACCTAGCCGTTCGCCGTCAATCTTAACGCCCAGCGCTGCCAAAGTTGACGGATACATGTCAAATGTCGTCATCAGGCGGTTATGGGTTTTTTCTGCGGCGGTTGCCGGGTTGATGAAGGCATTATAAATAGTTCGCTGATAGTTCGGTTCTGAGATTTTTTCATCATAATATGAAGTTTGCATACCCAAGTGGTCGCCTGACATGACAATTGTGGTGTTTTCATAAAACGGCTGAGACTGTACCCATTTGACGAATTCTGCCACTTGTTTGGACGAGCAGGCGTGGACGTTGTCGTACTTATTGGCGAATGTTTTAGCGCACGTTTCATCTAAATAGCCGTCAGTAAAATGCGTGTCGGCAGTCAATAGCTGTAAATTGAAGGGCTTGTCTGACGAAGCCAGTCGCGAGGCCTCTTCGCGGGCAAACTGGAATAATTTTTTATCCTCGTAGCCCCACCAAACTTTGTAATCCTCAGCAATTTGGCCGTGCTGTTTGGCGTAATTATAATCTTGGATATCGTAGCTGCCATGCTGTGTGAGCAGCTTATCGCGCCCGCCAAAACTCGACTCCGAGCCCATAATAAACGTTTGGTTATAGCCTTGCTGTTTCAAAATATCGCCCAGAGTGTAGGCGCCCGGTAAAAAATTATTAAGCATACCCATGCTGTTATGATCTTGTCCAAAAATATTTTCTTTCAGTGGTACGCCGGCTGACTGTGCTGCCATGCCGCCGACGGTGAAGGCTGTGCCGTTGGCTGACATCGCGCCGCCCAAACCGTAGGATTTATTGGAAAAGGAAGTGTTGTCTAAGGCTAGTTCTTCCAGCTCGGGAATGATAGATTTTTCGGATTGGCCGCCGTTATTTTTCGACGCAATGGTATTTTCCATGGACTCCATGAATATGTAAATAAGATTGCGTTTTTTGGCAGGAAATGTTAATTTGGCGGTTTTTGGGTTGACATAATATTCTTCGTATAGTTTGGTTGATTGCATAAGCGCGTAAGCATAAGCCGGCACGCCGAAGCTTTGCAGCAGCAGCGTAAATGATAAAACGAACGCCACTAGTGCGTAGGCAAATTTATAGCGCAGGCGAATAGCGCGCCGCGCCGGTTTTTCAGGTTTTTTCAGTTTATTTCTAAGACGGTTAGTCAATCGATGCGAGTACGACCAAGCTTTATCGATCACCGGCAAAGACATAACAGTGAAGGCCAGCAGTGCCAGCGGAATATTCTTAAACACCGCTTCCCAAAGATTATCCGACTTGCCGCCAGCTAATCCGTTGGTAAAATAGAAAATAATTTCGTCGATTTGCGAATCTTTGAAATGAGTAGATTTATATTGGTTAGCAGTTAAAAAAACCGCCGCTAACAGGAGCAGCATGGCAACAGCCAACCGCGCTAAACGACTCTTCGTTAGCTTGAACTCTCGCATTACTTTGTCTATTATACCATTTTTATTAACATTTGCGGAAAAATAGCGTATAATTGCAAGCATGAGCAAGAACAAGCGATTGGCAAATGCGGGCTGGTGGATTGGTCTGGTGCTGTTTGCCGGGATGATTTGCTTGATGCTGGGCGATATTTTGCAGCGCGACGGGGTGATTGGTTCGAAAACTGATGTGCTGGTGATGGGGACAAATGCCGGCTTTAAGCCGTTTGAATATATTGATAATAATGAAATTGTTGGTTTCGATGTCGATTTGGCGCGGGAAATTGCCAAAAGCATGGGCAAGGAATTGAAAATTGAAGATATGTCGTTTGACGGGCTGCTGTCGGCGCTGGATAGCGGGCAGATTGATATGGTGGCGGCGGGCATGACAGTCACGCCGGAACGGGCGAAAAATGCGCTGTTTTCTGATCCGTATTATTCGGCGTCGCAGCGAATAATTGTTAAAAAGGGTAGTCCGATTCGCAATAGATATCAATTGTCAGGGCGAAAAATCGGCGTACAACTGGGTACGACTGGCGATACGCTGGCATCGAAAATTGCCGGCGCGGCAGTTACGCAATTCCAGACTGCGCCGAGCGTCTTGCAGGAACTAAGCGCCGGGAAGATCGAGGCGGTCATTCTGGACGATGCTCCTGCCAAGCAATACACGGCTGGTTTTCCTGGTTTGGAAATTTTGCCAGGCGCGCTCAGCGACGAAAGTTATGCCATTGCCATTAAAAAAGACAATACGGATTTGTTAGAGAAGGTTAATAAAGAAATTGCCAAGATGAAAAAGGACGGCCGCTACGATAAATTAATCCGCAAACACTTTGGCGAGGAGGCGAAACCGTGAATTTTTGGGAAGTGATTTTCGGCGGCAATCGCTGGTTATTCTTATGGCACGGGCTGGAAATAACGCTGGTCTTGACAGTATTGTCGCTTATCTTAGGCTCGATAATCGGCGTAATTATCGCCTTAATGCGCACCTCGAATTTTCGTCCGTTTGGCAGGATGAAGGCGGGGAAGCTGGCCAAATTTAATCCGTTAGCTAGCCTGGGAAAAATCTACGTTGATATTATCCGCGGCACGCCGCTATTAGTGCAGCTGCTGATTATGTATTATGTGGTGTTTGGTTCGTACCAGTTTATGCCGAAGATTTTTGTGGCGGCAGTGGCATTTGGTATTAACAGCGGCGCCTATATTGCTGAGATTATCCGCGGCGGTATTCAGAGTATTGATAAAGGGCAAATGGAAGCAGCGCGGTCGCTGGGTTTGAGCAATTGGCAGGCAATGCGGCTGGTTATTTTACCGCAAGCGATGAAGAATTCGCTGCCGGCGTTGATTAGCGAGTTTATCGCCCTGTTAAAGGAGACGTCGGTGGTCGGCTGGATTGGCTTGAACGACATTATGCGCGGCGCTGACAATATTCGTTTTCAGACGGCTACCGCTTTTCAATCGCTGTTTGCCGCAGCGGTGATGTATCTGGTTCTAACAGCGATTTTTACGCGGGTGATGGCGCGAGTAGAAAGGAAATTGAAGCATGACGATGATCAGCGTTAAAGATTTGAAGAAAACATTCGGTAAAAACCGCGTGCTGCGCGATATTGACGTGGAAATTGATGAGGGTGAAATAGTCGTGGTGGTTGGCTCCAGCGGCTCCGGCAAATCGACATTTTTACGCTGCTTGAATTTATTGGAAGAGCCGACATCTGGCGAGATTATCGTCGATGGTGTTAAAATTACCGATCCGCATGTCAATTTGAATGCTTTGCGCCAAACTATCGGTATGGTTTTTCAGCAATTTAATTTGTTTCCGAACCTCAGCGTGATTGAAAATATTAAACTAGCGCCTAAAAAACTCCGCAAATTATCGGATAAAAAGGCGACGCGCTTGGCGCGAGGTTTACTGGACGATGTCGGGCTACTGGATAAGGCGGATGCTTCTCCCGATAGCTTGTCGGGCGGCCAAAAACAGCGGGTGGCGATCGCCCGGGCGCTGGCGATGGAGCCGAAAATTATGCTGTTTGACGAGCCGACATCGGCGCTGGATCCGGAAATGATCGGCGAAGTGCTGGATGTGATTCGCAAAGTTGCTGAAAAAGGCATGACGATGGTAATCGTGACGCACGAGATGAAATTTGCCCGCGAAGTCGGCACGCGGATGATTTTTCTGGACAAGGGCGAAATAATCGAAAATGGTACGCCAGCCCAGGTAATGGATCGCCCGAAAACCGAGCGCGCTAAAAAATTCTTTGCCAAATAGCCCGAGTGACCTCGCTATAATTCGCTTAGAACTGGAACTTCTGTCAATTTATTAACCAGCTGGTCCAGATTAACCTCTGTCAGATAACTCGGTAAAATTCGCGTCGTTTTCGGATCGACAAAGCCGCATTCCGCCACTTCCTCGACGCCGTGCGATGTTTGCTCCAGGTTGATGTGCTGGTAATCTTGCCAGTTGGTGATGAGGAAGAAAAATTCCAATTGTTCATTCGGGCCGTGCGCTGATTGTTCGCCGGATTCGGCGAATTGTTGTATAAATAACAACTTGCCGATTTCTGGTTTGACACCTGTTTCTTCAATCATTTCTCGGCGTAGACCGTCCAGCAAGCTTTCGCCCATTTCCAAGCCGCCGCCCGGCGTACACCAAAAATTCCGACCGTCGCTATTCCTAGCGGTTAGTCTTTGGCAAAAAATCTCGCCCTGATCGCTTACGATAATTCCGCGTACGTTAACTCGCCGCCGCATATAACCTCCTTTAATTTTATAATTGCCAGAGGTTCTAGTTAGTGAACGTGCGCTTCAAATAATTTCCTGGTCGGGGTGATCCGATTTGAACGGACGACCTCACCGTCCCGAACGGTGCGCGCTACCAAGCTGCGCTACACCCCGACGCTAAAAATAGTATAAGCCGAGCGGGTGATTTTGTCCAATCACCGCCCGCCGGGGTGGGGTTGGGCCACCGCTTAGTGCTATAATAGAAGTTGGCTTTAGGTGGTAAAGGAACAAAATGAAGCATATATTACGAATTTTTAGCGGCTACTGGCTGATGTTTATCATCTTGGTCGGTTTTACCTACGCCATGGTCATGGCGAATTTGTGGCTGCCTGACAAAATGTCGGAAATTGTCAATAATGGCATTATCAAGCAAGACATGCCAGCAATTTGGCACAACGGCCTAGCGATGATTTTGGTGACGGCGGCGGGCGGACTGTGTTCAATTGTCATCGGATTTTTAGCCTCCCGGATTGCCACTGGTGTGGCGCAAAAATTACGAATGGAACTATTCGAGCGAGTCGAGAGTTTTGCGCTGGCGGACTTTAACAAATTTTCGACTGCCTCGCTAATTACCCGCTCGACCAACGATATTCAGCAAATTCAGATGACGTCAATCTTATTATTGCGCATGGCTTTACTGGCGCCAATTATGGCGGTCGGCGGTCTGCAAAAAGCCGTTCACAACGCGCCAGACTTGAGCTGGATCATTGCGCTGGCAGTGTCGGTGTTGCTGGTGGTCATTGCCGTGTTGTTCGTCATTGCCGTGCCTCGGTTCAAAAAATTACAAACGCTGGTGGATAAGTTGAATCTGGTGACGCGCGAAAATCTAGTCGGCTTGAAAGTTATCCGCGCCTTTCACAACGAAAAAATTGAGCAGAAAAAGTTCCAGCAAGCCAACACCGAGCTGAATAAAATGAACTTATTTGTCAATCGGCTGATGATGCTGCTTGACCCAATCATGACGCTGGTGATGAACTTTTCCAGCGTGGCGATCGTCTGGTTCGGCGCGCATTTGATCAGTAGCGGTAATCTACAAATTGGTAATATGATGGCGTTTTTGGAATACGCCATGCAGGTGATTATTTCTTTCTTGCTACTGTCGATGGTGTTTATCATGGTGCCGCGGGCGGCCGTGTCGGTAAAGCGGGTGGGCGAGGTGTTGGACACGCTGCCGTCAATTGTTGATCCGACGTCGCCGCAACAATTGCCAGATGACGCTACGGGTAAAATTGAATTTAAAGACGTCACCTTTACTTATCCAGATGCTGACTTGCCGGTGCTCTCTAACATCAATTTTACGGCCGAACCAGGGCAAACCACAGCGTTCATTGGCAGCACTGGGTCTGGTAAATCGACGTTGATCAATTTGATCCCGCGTTTTTACGATGTGTCGGCGGGGCAGATCTTGCTGGACGGCGTGGATGTTCGCCAGCTCAAGCTGGAAGATTTGTATGATCAAATCGGCTACGTGCCGCAAAAAGGCGTGTTGTTTAGCGGGACGATTGCCAGTAATATCAAGTACGGAAATGCCAAAGCCAGCCAAAAATTGGTCGAAAAATCTACTAAAATCGCGCAAGCCGCCGAGTTCATTAACGAGCTGAAAAACGGCTACAAAAACGAAATCGCCCAGGGCGGCAGCAATGTCTCCGGCGGTCAACGGCAGCGTTTGTCGATTGCCCGGGCGATTGCTGTCGAACCGAATGTCTACATTTTTGACGATTCGTTCTCGGCGCTGGATTTCAAGACTGATGCCAAATTACGCTCAGCGCTCGCCAAAGAAACCAAGCATAAAACCGTGCTCATCGTCGGTCAGCGCATCAATACCATCATGAACGCTGACAAAATCATTGTGCTGGACGAGGGTAAAATTGTCGGTCAGGGCACGCACCAGGAATTGATGAAAGATTGTGAAGTCTATCAAGAAATTGCTGCCTCCCAGCTCTCAGAAGACGATTTGCAGAAAATGTCGGTGACGACCGCGAAAGGAGCGGCATAATGGCTCAGCAAAGCATGAAAAAACGCCAGCCAGTGAAGATGGGCGGTCCAATGGGCGGCGGTATGGGCGCGGGCGAAAAAGCCAAAGATTTCAAAGGCACGGTCAAGAAGTTAGCCAAATATTTGGCAGAGTTTCGCTGGCAAATGCTCATGGTGGCGATTTTCGCGGTCGGTAGTACAATGTTTGCGATTGTCAGCCCGAAGATTTTGGGCGGTGTCACCAACCAAATCGTCGAAGATTATGTTAGCATGAAGGCGTACGAAACCATCACCAGCAAGCTGCCAAATGGTGCTTCGCTGCCAGCTGGCACAACCGGTGCTGATGTCCTCAACCGTCTGCCGAACAAGTCAGAAATTGAAAGCCAAATTCCGTCCAACCAACTTGATACCATTAAAAAGCTGGATCTTAGCCAGCGCCCAGAATTTCACTTTGAGGCAATTTGGCGAGTCGTTAGTTTGCTAATTGGCTTGTATGTGCTCAGCGCCATTTTCCGCTACATCCAAACCTGGCTGATGACCCAAGTGACGCAAACGGTCACCTTCAGAATGCGCCGGCAATTGTCCGAGAAAATCAACCGCCTGCCGCTGAGTTATTTTGACAAGCAAACCTACGGCGAAGTCCTCAGCCGCGTCACCAACGATGTTGATACCATCAGCCAGACACTCAACCAAAGCTTGTCGCAAATCGTTTCCTCGACGGTGATGGTGCTGGGGATTTTGGCGATGATGTTTTCCATCAGCTGGCAAATGTCGCTGGTGGCGTTACTGGTACTGCCGGTGGCTGGCGGCGTAATCACGCTGATCGCCAAAAGCTCGCAAAAGCAATTCCTCCGCCAGCAGGCGCAGCTGGGTGAATTGAACGGTCATATCGAGGAAATGTACGGCGGCCATCAAGTGATGCGGGTGTTCAACGGGCAGAAAAAGTCGCTGGCTAAGTTTTCACGGATTAACAACCAGTTGCAGGAAAGCGCCTGGAAAGCTCAATTTTTGTCAGGACTGATTTATCCAATCATGAATTTCATCGGCAACATCGGTTACGTCGTCATGGCGATTTTGGGCGGTTGGTTGGCGATTAACGGCCGGCTGAAAATCGGTGACATTCAGGCGTTCATCCAATACATCGATCAGTTCAATCAGCCGCTGGTGCAAGTTGCTAACATCGCCAACATCTTGCAATCAACAGCGGCGGCGGCCGAGCGGGTGTTTGAATTTTTGGACGAGCCGGAGGAACAGGCGGAAGGCAAGGATTTGGTGAAATTGGCTAACGTCAAGGGCGAAGTCGAATTCGACAACGTCGTCTTTGGCTACAAGCCTGACCAGACTATCATCAAAGGTTTGTCGGCGCACATCAAGCCAGGTCAGCGTGTGGCGATCGTCGGTCCGACGGGCGCGGGCAAGACGACATTGGTCAATTTACTGATGCGATTTTATGAAATTAACAGCGGCGCGATCAAAATTGACGGTGTTAATATCGCTGACATGAAGCGCAGCGACGTGCGGCAACTGTTTGGCATGGTGCTGCAGGACACCTGGCTGTTTAATGGCACGATTCGTCAAAATTTGCTGTATGGCAATCCAACAGCCAGCGAAGAAGAGATGGTCGCCACCGCCAAGGAAGCGC
>CAUPXR010000012.1:0-11643 GCA_963515225.1 uncultured Candidatus Saccharibacteria bacterium
TCGCAAGTGACAGCTCTACAGAAGGTAGGCAAGATGATACAACTACTCAAGAGACCTCAGAGCCGGAAAGCGACAAAGAAGATAAGAAATCACCGGAGGTACCAACACCTGAGGATGCTGCCCGGGCTAAAATTGCTGAGTTAGAAGAGATTTTAAACGACGATACTGCGACAGAAGATGAGAAATATAGGGCAGCTTATATGAGGAAACAGCTTCTTAACGGACTTATGTCTAAGAGCTCAGAGGAAACGAAGCCTGCGGGTGACGCTTCGACGGTAGAAACAGACGATAGCTCGGAATCGGAACCTGCAGATGATTCAGCAGAAGCGACTAAGAAAGACTTGAAAAAGGAGCGGTCTGCTGTGGCGAAGGAGCTCGCTGAAGCGATGCAAAAGATTAAGGAATATAAACCAGGTGACCCTATTTACGAAAAATTACTGATTGACATAACAAATATGCGCGATAGGCTCAATCATATCGGCAAGCAGATAAGGGGAGAGGTTGATGATGACGAGGGGCGTGATGGCGATAAAGAAAAGGGCAAAGAACTAGTGCCAAAAGGCAAAGATCTGGTGCTTTATGACAGTAGTGTTGCCGACCCAGACCCAGATAGAGTGATAAATAACCCTGAAGCAGATGGAATTACGAAATATGAGGCGATAAATGAGTTGGAGCAAAAGGTCGCTGGTGCTCGTAATAAATATGCAGAAATACGCGCTGAATATGAGCAGATGGGAATGTTTAAGAAGCTACTCAAGAGCAAAGAGCTTAAGAAGAGAATGGAACTAGCTCGGGCAGAGCTGGAAGGTTTAATGACTCAGTTGGTGTACCAGCAGAAGAACGAAGAACGTTCAGTTATTGTAAACGGCGTAGAAGGCGCTAACGAAGAGGAGCAGAAAGAAGCTCGGCAAAAAGCGATTCAATCAATTGCCGCGGCGGTGCTTGAACAGCATGCGTTAGTCGATAAGACGACGCAGGAAGAATACGATAAAAGATTAGATGAGCGTTCATTGTTTAAGAAGGTGGCCGCAAAGATTGGCCGGTGGTTTGTCGGCAAAGAGAATAAAGATGGCGGCAAATTGGGTCTTGGCGGTTGGCTGAGAAGCGGCGGGGCTGGTTTGGCAGCTGGCGCTACTCTTGGAATCTTTGGCGTAAGCTTTCCGATTAGCTCAGTGGTTGGTTCTGTCAGCAGCGCGGGTGTAAAAGTTGCAGCTCACCAACGGGCGTTAGAGAATGCACGCGGCGATAAGCGAAAACTAAGCGATGAAGGGATAGCAAGCTTTGGCAGTGCTGCACAGAGTCTTGAATGGACAGCCGAAGAGAAGGACGGATCTGGTCGTAAGGATCAGTCAAAGGAGGCTGTGGCAAGTATGGTTGGTACAGCGCTGGCTGAGACGCAGAAGGATACGGAAAAACGTCAGAAGAATCTGACTGCCATAGGTAGTAAAGCTGCCATGGGATGGGGTCTTGGTGTTGCTGCTGGTAGAATTACTACCGAGCTTATCAAGAGTCATATGATTCCAGACCAAAAACTTGCTAATACCGACCCTGGTAACGGCGGAGATGGCGGCGGAAATCCGGGCGACCCAGGTTCAGGCGGTTCAGAGGCAACGCAGCCAGGTGATGTAACAGAAGTTCCTGAAGTGACAGCGACGCCGCCGTCTGAGATCTCTCTTGGATCAGACGGATGGGTGTGGGACAGGGTCGCTGATGTTCTCGGTGCAGAAAAGGCAACGCCGTTTCTGGAGCAACTAGCCCAGACCAATCCAGATTTTCAACTGATTGATCTTCCAGATGGTTTGATAGGAATCGCCTATCAAGGCAATACCGACCCGCTAGTAGTTGCTGATGCGATCGGTAAGGTTGCGCCGGACTTGTTGAAGCAATGGGTATTGGCAGCCTGATATAGTAATTAGTAAAAATAAACATAAAAAGGAGAAATAAAAATGTTTCAAATTACCGACGATTTTCTAAAGCAAGCTGGATTTGATGCTTTACCGGCGGATCAGATGGAAAAAATGCGCCAAATTGCAACCGAACGGGTGGGGCGCGAGATTGGCGAGCGCATAACCGAAGCGGCTGGCGAAGAACGCTCGGGTGAAATTAACCGGTTGATGGATGGCGATAAGGGCTTGGCGCAGCAGGTGGCAAACCGGATTAATCCGCAGTTTAGGGAAAGCCAGGACTTCCTGACGGTCCAGCAGCTGGGACAGCAAAATGGTGCCAGCGACGATGATATTGTCCAGCAGTTTGCAATCTTTGCATGGTTTAGCGAGCAGGGGATTAATATAGAAAATATCGTGCGCGAAGCAATGGCGAAAGTACAAGCAGATTTTCGGGCAACGATTGCGCGCGTAAATGATATTGCTAATGCTGATTCGTCTGCGTCGTAGCAGGTTCTAAGATGGTATTTTCGGCGCGTAACTGATATAATGGATAACATGTAAACCATCATCAAAGGGGTAAATACGCTATGTTTCAACTAAACGAAGAATTCTTAAAAGAACTAGGGCTGGATCAGTTGCCAGAGGAGCAGCGCAAGCCGTTTTTACAGCACATTTACAGCGAATTGGAGATGCGTGTTGGCGAACGGTTAAGCCAGGGTATGAGTGATGCCCAGCTGGATGAGTTTGCGGATATCATTGATAAAAAACCGAATGCAGTCGATAATTTTTTAGCTAAATATGCGCCGAATTACCAGCAAGACAAGATGTTCCAGAGGCTGGTGCAGGCAACTAAAGCCGATCCGAACGATTCGCGTCTGAAGGATGAGTTCGCTGCCACGAAGTGGCTGGAAGTGAACCGTCCGGATTATCGCGATGTCGTGGCGGCGGTGATGGACGAGTTGAAGAAGGAGATTATTGCTCACCGCGATGCGATTTTAGGCGGTGCGGGTGCGCCTTCGGCGCCGCAGCAGACTCAACAAGGTCAAGGTGACTTTGATCTGGCTGCTTAGCCAGTAGGCTTTATCCTTGATGGCCGCGGAGAAATGCCTCTGCGGTCATTTTTTTGCCGCTGGCTGGGGCGATAAGCTCATCAATAATAAGCCAATTGCCGTCAGCGCATTGCACGTCAAGCGGTGAAAGCGAGCTAGCACCAGCGTGTGCTTTGGTGATTATGAGTTCTGTATCATTGACTTTAAGTCGGCTGCGCGGAAATCCTAGGTAAGCTCTAACCTGAGCATCAGCTTCGGCGGCAGTCATTGTTTGCGGGTTGATGTAAGATAATTCTTTGGTGAGCAGTTTGCAGTAGGTAGCGTCGGCGTCATTTTGTGCTTTGGGGGTTAATACTCCCGACATTATTTCTGGCAGAATGCTGATTAGTAAGTCGCTGCCGCTGCTAAATAATTCATTATAAAGCTGCGGTTTCGTTTCTGTGCCGGATAATTTTTTATGGATTTGGGCGTATATTGGCCCGGCATCCATCTGAGCGTCCAGTTTCATGATGGATACGCCAGTCTCGTTATCTCTATTGATGATGGCTGATTCTATCGGCGATGGCCCGCGATATTTCGGCAATAGAGATGGGTGAACATTGATAATTCCCGGAGAAAATAAGTCGATTATACTTTGGGGGATGATTTTTCCGTATGCTACCAGAACGCCAGTGATTGGCTGAAAATCTTTAATATATCCGGCAATTTCGTTAACTTTTTGCGGCTGCAAGACAGGTATGTGGTGTTCTTTGGCGAATGTTTTAACGGGCGGCTCAACAAGTTTATGTCCGCGGCCGCGCTTTGAATCCGGTTTGGTGATAACGCAGGCAATGGAAAAGTTATTATCAACAAGTGATTGCAGGACGTCTAAGCTATATTCTTCAGTCCCAAAGAATGCTATTTTCGGCGATTTCGCTGGCATAATCAAGCGGTTGCAGCTCGCCTTTCTCATCGAGCGTGTAAAAAGCGTCTGTTTTATCTTTAATGTGGTCGATGAATACCTTGCCGTTACAGTGGTCGATTTCGTGCTGAAGCACCCGCGCTAAAAACCCCTCGGCCTTGAAACGCACTTCATTGCCGTCCAAGTCCATTGCTTTTATACGGACTTTAGTATGGCGGGGAACTTTACCGTAAATGTGCTGGACACTGAGGCAGCCTTCGTAGTCAGCAACGACTTCGCCTTCATACTTAACAACTTCGGGGTTGATTAAAGTCATAAATTCGCGGGTTGATTTGTTGTCAAAATCACTACGAACGATGACTAGGCGTTTAAGCGCGTCAACCTGAACTGCCGCCAGCGCTGCACTGATTTCATGCGGCCGGGAATCTTCCCAGTCAATAGCTGCGGCTATCATGTCGTCAGAGAGTTTTATGATATCGTCGGTGATGACATGAATTCTGGTTGATTTTTTTCGCAGGTGCGGGTTTGGCAGGGCTATAATATCGTCTTTCGTCATTCGTAATATTATATCAGAAATTACAGCAAACTGATAGGGTCGAGTTCATACTGCCAATGTGCCGGCGGTATGTATTTTATCAAATTGATTAGTTGGCGGCGCTGCGGACTTTTCACGATGATCTGCCAGCGGTAGGTGTCGCGAACTCGTTCGTAAAAAGCTGGCGTTGGTCCCAGGATTTCTATATCTGGCGATTTGGTTTTTAACAACTGGGCGATTTTTTGAGAATTATTAACGGCGGATTTTTCAGTTTTATAAGTGCAGGTTAACTTTAACAAATAAACAAAAGGCGGGAAGCTGGTTTTCTGGCGCTGGGCGATTGTGCGCTTGTAAAAGTCTGCGTAGTTTTGGCGCAGGCCGTCAACTATGGACGGGTGCGACGGATGATAGGTTTGGACAATAACCTCGGTTGGGTTATGGGATCTGCCGACGCGGCCGACGACTTGGGCCAGGAGCTGGAATGTACGTTCGGCGGCAGCGTAGTCGGGCAGCAATAACCCGGTATCCGCTTGGACAACGCCGACGACGCCAAGGTTAGGTAAATCTAATCCTTTGGCGATGACTTGAGTACCAATGATGATATCAATGTCGCCGTTTTTTAACTTGTCATACTGGGTATCAACTGTCTCTTCAGGGGTAGAATCGCCGTCAAAACGAATAATTTTTTTGTTCAAAAATAGCTTTTTCAACTCGGATTCAATGCGCTTGGTGCCGATGCCTTTGTGGATAATGTCGGCATTATGGCATTCTGGGCAGCTGGTGGGGACGCTGGTTGAGAAGCCGCAAATATGGCAGGATAACTGGTGCTTATCCGCATGTAAGGTTAACGGCACGAAACAGCGCGGGCAGCCGGCTTGCCAGCCGCAGCTTTCGCACAGCGTGACAGCAGCAGTGCCGCGGCGATTATGGAAGATGAGTGCTTGGCGGTTATTTTTCAGCGCTAGCCGCAGGGATTTCAATAATGGGTTTGATAAAAATTGATGTTCTGAAAAGTTTTGGCGCTTGGTCATATCGACGAGCGTGATGTTTGGTTTGACGGCGTCGGTGCGGGCGGGGGCGGTCATGGAGGCTATGGCGCTATTAGAATGTTTGGCAATGTAATAATCGGCGACGGCTGGCGTGGCGCTGCCGAGAATTAGTTTGGCGTTATGTTGGCGAGCGAGAATGGAAGCGGCACGCAAGGCTGAGTAGCGCGGCGACTGTTCTTGCTTGAAGCTGGGCTCGTGGCATTCGTCAATGACGATAAGACCGAGTTGCTGAACGGGAGCAAACAATGCCGAACGCGGCCCGATAACGATTACCGGATCATTTGAGTTGATAATTTCTTTCCAGGCAGCGT
Source organism: uncultured Candidatus Saccharibacteria bacterium (assembly GCA_963515225.1). Lineage (GTDB taxonomy): Bacteria > Patescibacteriota > Saccharimonadia > Saccharimonadales > Saccharimonadaceae > Nanosynbacter. The sequence goes on from CAUPXR010000012.1 coordinate 5,732, forward strand.
GTCTTTGGGCTTCGGTTTGCTTTGAATGGGTTAGGATGATTTTTGGAAAGTGTTTAGAAAATTCCGATACCAGCTGCGAGGTTAACGCGATTTCCGGGACTAAAATAATGGATGATAATTCTTCTTTTAAGGCTTGCTTGGCGGCTTCAATATATACTAAGGTTTTCCCGGAACCAGTGATGCCGTGCAGTAGCATTGTGCCGCTGAGCATGGTTTCAATCGTTTGCAGGGCGGCCTGCTGGTCTTTAGTGAATACTTTTTTTATTCTATTTGACGGAGCATTTGATGTGATTTTATCAGGGGTGAGGCGCCGGTTTTTTGTTAAACCACTGGGTAAAATAGTTTGCCAGACAGTTGCCAGGTGCGTTGCGTAATAGCTGCTCATCCATAGCGCTGTTTGGATAAGCGGCAAGGGCAAAGGACTTTTTTCAACGATCGAATCAATTGGTTTTACTGTAAAATCTGGTTGTCTGACTTCTTGCAAAACGACACCAGCCAAATGATTTTTTCCAACTTCAATGGTAACGATTGTTCCAGGCGGCAGTTTATCTTCCGAGGAATAGGTAAACGAATAATCATGCGCTCGGACAATTTTAATAGGCGAAACCAGATAAAAATACATATACCCATTATATAGCCAAAAAGATGCTAAAATAAGCATATGTATTTTGAGAGTCGTTCGCAAGCTGGCGTAAAGCTGGCAGACCAAGTGCTGGAAAAATATCGCTACGAAAACTGCGCAGTGGTGGCGCTTGGCGAGGGCGGCGTGCTGGTGGGCGAGCAAATTGCTGTCAAGCTGCACTGCGTGCTGATGATGCTTCTGAGCGAGGAAATAGATATTCCTGGCGAAGGATTGAGCTTCGGCGCGGTGTCGCAGTCAGGACAGTTTACGTATAACAGCCAGTTTTCTGACGGCGAAATTAACGAATATACCGGCGAATTTCACGGTTACTTGGAGGAAAAAAAGCGCGAGGCGCATCAGCGGATTAACCGATTACTTGGCGACGGTGGTATCATTGATAAAAGATTGTTAAAAGACCGGACGGTGATTTTAGCGAGCGATGGACTTGGCGACAATTTATCGCCGCTGGATGTGGCGTTGAGTTTTTTAAAGTCGGTTCGAATTGAGAAATTGGTGATTGCGGTGCCGTTTTGCGGTATAGCGGCAGTGGATAGGCTGCATATGACAGTCGATGAAATGCATATTTTGGACGTTAAGGAGAACTTTATGGGAACAAACCATTATTATGATGATAATACGCTGCCGTCAAAGGAGGAGACGGTGAAGAAAATTAATCAAGTTATTCTAAATTGGCAATAAATAGGTTGCCGGGTGTTGTAAAATTGTGATACACTGAGTGGTAGCGAAAGGGAATAAGGGAGGAAATGCTTGACGTTTTTATTACATCTAGGGTGCGGCGTAAAATCGTAGTTGTGTACGCCAAGTATCCTGATTTTCATACGCACGTGCGCGGCCTAGCGAAGCTGATTAAGGAAGATCCCGGTAACATTCAGCGCGAGCTCAAGCGGCTGGAAAAGGTTGGTTTCCTAAGAAGCGAGAAGCAGGGCAATTCGCGGGCATACTTTACGAATAAGCAGTTCCCGATTTTCAAAGAATTACAGAGCATGGTGATTAAGTCGCAGCAGCACGCAGCACGGCCGAGGCACGGTTCGGCTGATAGAGATTAATGACGCTGTTTGAGCGGATTTTGACAGCGCGAGGCCTGATGACGCGGGCAGCGCGCCAGGCTTTTTTACGGCCGGATTATACGGCGGTGAAACACGATCCGTTTTTGCTGCCGGACATGGACAAGGCGGTGGCGAGGCTGAAGCGGGCGCGGGAACAGGGCGAAAAAATCGTCATTTATGGTGATTATGATATTGATGGGTTGAGCGCCACGGCGCTGCTGCTGGATGCGTTTGGTAAGTTTGGTTTTGAGGACGTCGATGCGTTCATTCCGAACCGGTTCGTTGAGGGTTATGGTATGACCATGGGTGCGGTGGACAAGGTGCGCGATATGGGTGCAGATTTAATCGTGACGGTGGATACCGGCAGTTTGTGCCATACGGAAATTGCGTATGCCGCTAGCTTGGGGATTGATACTGTGGTGACAGATCACCATAATGTCGCCGAGACGCCGCCGCCGAGCGTGGCGGCGGTGAATCCGAAATTTTCGGGCCATACATACCCATTCCGCGATTTGTGCGGTGCGGGCGTGGCATTTAAGTTGGTGCAGGCACTGCAGACTGAACTGGAGGGCTTGCCTGATGGTTATGAAAAGTGGCTGCTCGATTTGGTGGCGCTAGGGACGGTGTGCGATATCGTGACGTTGGCTGATGAAAATCGGGCAAATGTGTATTGGGGTCTCGAGGTGTTGAAAAAACAACAACGTCCAGGATTGAAAGCCTTGATGGCGGTGGCGAGTATTGAACCAGGGCAGGTCAATGCCAGGCATCTGGGATTCGGCTTGGGGCCGCGTATGAATGCGGCGGGTCGGCTGGAAACGGCGCAGCACGCGCTAGATATGCTGACGGCGCGCGATGGGCTGGCGGCACTGGAGGCAAGTGAGAAGTTGGAGGAGTTAAATACTAAGCGGCGCGGTATTCAGGATGCGATTTTTGAGGAAGCGTGTGTGCAGGCTGAGGAGTTGTCTGATGACCGGGTGCTGGTGGTGAGCAGTGATGGTTGGAATCACGGCGTTATCGGCATTGTGGCGTCGAAGCTGGTGGAGAAATATAAAAAGCCGGTGTTTATCATTGGTGAGCGCGGCGAGGAAGCAACGGGTTCGGCGCGCAGTTTTGGTGATTTTTCAGCGGCAGATGCCGTGCGGGCAGCGGATGACATTATCATCAAAGGCGGCGGGCACGGAGCGGCGGCGGGCGTGACGCTAGCAACTAAAAAGATTGGTGATTTTCGTCGTCGCGTGAATGAGTTTTATGACTCGCTGCAACTGACGAACCAAGAGCGATACTTGTTGCCGCGGGCTGACGTGAAAATCGATGACTTTTCGGAAATTGATGAGGAATTAGTGGCAAATTTGGCGAAAATGGAGCCGTTTGGCAATGGCAACCCAGAACCTGTAGTAAAAATTACTACAGCTATCGTACTGAGTGTGCGGCGGATGGGTGCGGATGGGCAACACGTTAAATTAGCGCTGCGTGATAAAAATGGTAAAGTGTTGCAGATGCTGGCGTTTAACGCGCCGGAGGAATTCTTTCGCGAGCCAGGCGACGAGGTTTCAGTGTGGTTTCAGCCAATTATCAACGAATGGCAGGGAGCGCGGACGGTTGAGGGGCGGTTGCTACATATTGAGTAGGTCTAACAAGATAACAACTCTGACCAACCATCATCAGTCCAACCATCATCAGTGTTTTCGTGCTGCAGTTGTTGTATATTGCTACGCATAATTTCAGGATCGAAATCTCCACTAACTCCCATTATTAGATCAGTAGTGTCAATATACGATTCGACAGTATCCGGTTGGTTGGTTGTTGCATGGAATCCTGTTGGAGAGGTGTCGTCTAACTGTAACGTCAATAAAGTAGAGTGTCCATATTCCCGTCCGGGTCGCCTATCTCCAGATGTGGCACGCGTACTAATCTTTACAAGATCTGGAAGATAGAGGATTTTCATAGAATTTGCTCCGTATCCAGTCGGGATTGTATACGGGGTTTTATGATTATCGCTACCTTTCGTAGGAATCCATACTATAGAAGTTTGATCATAGTGGGATATAGTACGGTTTTCAAAGGTTGGTCCGTTTGGACCTATGGTTGCAAGTACTTTTTGTGTTATTGAATCGCCTTTTTCGATATGCGATTGTGGAAAATCCCAGTCACGAGGATGGGTGATTTTGCCACCCTTTGCCATGTGGGCATATAGCCACAATGCATATAATTTGGGGGGGGCTGGGACGGATTCTGTCTTTTTTAGGAATTCAGTACGGCGACGAATTACTTCTGCGCGTTCTCGCTGGTATTCTTGTTCCTCAGCGATGCGCTCCGCTCTGTCTTCATCAAGTAATCTAGTGGCGCGGGTTAGTTCGCTGGTAATACGACTATAGTCTAATGGCGGCTTTTCATGCTCGGTAACGGGAGACTGACCTTCCGCGCCTCTCGGTGTAGGAGATGAATTGTGTGGTTTGTTTCTAAATATATCAAACATACATTCATTCTGACATACTAGTTTAAAAAAGTCAAGTGGGCCGTAAAGGCTCACTACCTTCGCAACATCCTCTGCCTAAAAAAGCAGACTATCCTACACTAGATTAGTACCACCTAATCAGAAAGGAGTAGCCTGCTATAGCTTATTCTAACAATCCTTACGCTCCAAAGGCTAGACGAGCGGCAGTAGATCTGGTCATACGCCAAGGCATGAGTGTCGCTGAAGCTGCCCGTCGGAGCGGCGTACACCGGACGACGCTGTATCGATGGATGGAAAAAGCTAAGACCCTAGACTTAGCATGGAATGCTCATATACCGCCCGAGTCGTCTCGTCCGCACACAAGCCCTCGCGCAATCTCGGACGCCATAGTGCGTGCGGTGTTGGCAGTACGCGAGCAGCTGCGGCGCTGTGCTGAGGTAGTATGGCATTATGTAACGCATACGTTAGGAATTACTGTAAGCTTGTCTAGTGTCCGCCGCATTCTTCGCCGCCATCATTGCTTCGACGGCGCTAGAAAACCTAAAGTAAAGAGGACTAATCCAAAACGCCCCTTACCGACCGCCCCAGGCGAGCTTGTCCAAATAGATACCATCCATCATGTTGATCCGCACACTGGCAAGCGTTTATATTACTACACGGTAATCGACCTGTGGAGTCGCTTGAGCTACGCTGAAACTCATCCTGTGCTGTGTCCAGGCTTAGCTGCGGCAGTTGTCTTGAGAGCGCAGAAGAAATGGCGTAGCTATGGCTTTACAACAATCTCTTTGGTACAGTGCGACAACGGGCCAGAGTTTGGAAGATACTTCGCGCAAGAGCTAGAACGAGCTGGCGTACAGCTGCGCCACAGCCGCCTCGGCAGGCCGAACGATAACGCTCACATAGAACGATTTAACCGTACTTTGCAAGAGGAATGCATCGGACACTATTGGCATAGAAGCGTACCGCTTCCGCGCCAGCGAGAGAAGCTCTCTCGCTACATTGACTTCTACAACAACAAGCGCATACACTTAGGCATACAGATGCGAACACCTGCGGAGATGTTGCAGAGGTGGTGAGGTGTGTACGCAGGTATTGCATTATCATATAATATATGATACAATAAGCAAGTAGACAAACTAATGTATATGGAAATATTATGAAATCGCCAGATTATGGATTTACAGAGGGTTTAACGATTGAGAGGAAGGCTCATTTAACGCCAGATTGGCATAGCCAAGAGAATATTGGCAATGCGGAAGCGTTGGGCTTGCCGATAGATACTAGCCAGTCTGATAATCGGCTTCGAATTGCTACACCTGAAGAGATACAGAGGCTATCTAAGGACCCGTATTCTGGAGAGCATGCTGGTAGAGTTGTAGAACAACTGAAAAATCCACGATATATTCGTAGCCTAGGCGGTGTTGGTTTTGAAGCAGCGGTGGTTGGCAATCCAGACGCAGAAGAGGTTAAATTTGTGTTTTACGGGTGGGGTGGTAATTTCCGCCATCCAAATGCACAGCGTGAAGCAATCACAATGACTTATGTCAATCCAGGTGTTGCTTATGTGGTCATGAACGGCCCAGGGGTTGGTAATTCTGGTATGTTACCAGAATCAGCTCAGAAAGAAATAAGAAAGACTGGCAGCTATTTGCCATTAGGAGAGTATTTAGCGCCGGTAGTTGATCATGTTGCTCAGGATTATAAAGCGGTAGATCTTGGTGGACATTCGTTAGGTGCACGTACAGCTACAGCAGTTGTTGCTAATAGA
>CAUPXR010000013.1:0-11236 GCA_963515225.1 uncultured Candidatus Saccharibacteria bacterium
ACGTGTTAGAAATAGACGGGGAGAGAAAACTGGTTATTACCCTGAAAGACCCTAACAGTCCGCCCGATACTTCGCTCTATATCATCCCCGATACAACGCACCTTGACCAATGCGTTCGCAAAAACGCGCCGCGCGTCATGGAGCTTGAACCCGACTACGATTTGATTGAATGCTTGCGCAGCGCCGCAAATGCTGCAGAAAAACTGATTAAAAGCGATGATTTTATAAACGCTGACGATATTGAGCAGCAGCAAAGAATGTTTGACGAGGAAGAAGCTATTGATAAGGCGATGTCAAAGCTAGTCTACACCTTCGACAATTTATATCAAGGATACCAAATACGCTGCACGGCCAAAAAATGCTGGGCTATCCCTGTTGATGTTTACGAATCATACTCCCCCGAAGACATTGCCAGACTTCCAGCCGCGGCACTTGAACCGGGCAAGGAGATGTTCGAGATTAGCGGCGATGTTGTTGAGTTTTTTGTACCGGAAATGATTGATCAGAAGGAAAAAATAACTTCGGCGGCAGATTTCCCGCTCAGTCGCGGGCAGCCAATGCTGCGAATTACAGATGCAAGCAGCGGCGAACCTACGTATTATCTCGTGCCAATTGATGGCTTTTTGAGCATCGCGCCAGTTGCATAAAACAAGGAAACGGCGGGCTAGTACGGAGGCTAGCCGCCGGCGTCCCATTATGCTATAATCAACCCATCATCAAATCAATGCTGGGAGGCAGGTTCGCTCGAGAAGTCGCGAGTCGCCGCTTGTACCACAGAAAGGATTAGTATGGCCAAGAAAGCCGAGCTGCTAGAAAAAGCAGCAGAACTACAATTAGCAGTCAGCGACAAGAACACCATCGCTGAGATTGAGGCAGCAATTGCCGAAGCTGAAGCAGGCGCGCCTGAGAGCAGTAAGCCGCACGACGCCAAAGATAAAGACGTTATCGCCGAGCGCGAAGCCGTCGTTGCTAAGGCTGGCAAGCGCAGCCAAAAAGCCCTCGACGAGGCTGCCGAGAAAGCCGAGAAAGAAGCCCGCAAAGAAGCAGGCGACACTACGCCGCAATCCGACGACGCCGAAGCGCATGTTAAGAAAGGTCCGAAGCCAATCACGCGTCCGCGCCTGGAACGCCGCGGTAAAAAATACCAGGACGCTGCGAAGAAGATTGATACAAATAAATTGTATAGCCTCGATGAAGCGTTGAAACTGGCGGCTGAGACCAACCCGGTCAAGTTCGACGCCAGCGTTGAAATTCACGTTCGCCTGGGCGTCGATCCGCGCCAAGCCGACCAGAACGTCCGCTCGACCGTGGCACTGCCGCACGGCACCGGTAAAGACGTTCGCGTGGCGGTTTTCGCGCCAGAAACCGAACATGCCGCTGCCAAGAAAGCCGGCGCTGACATCATCGGCGACGAGGAATTCCTGAAGCAGCTGGATAAGGAAGAACTGAACTTTGATATCTTGGTCGCCACGCCGCAATATATGCCAAAGCTTGGCAAGTACGCCCGGCTGCTCGGCCCGCGCGGTTTGATGCCAAATCCAAAGTCTGGCACCGTCGCCACCGACGTCGCCAAGGCTGTGTCTGAAGCCAAGGCCGGCAAAGTTGAGTACCGCGTCGACAAGCAGGCCATCGTCCACTTGGCAGTCGGTAAGGTTTCGTTTGGCGCCGGCAAACTGGCAGAAAACACCCGCGCTTTCCTCGCCAGCCTGAACGCCCAAAAGCCATCCAGCCTCAAGGGCATTTATGTCAAATCTATCGCTATCGCCACCACTATGGGGCCGAGCGTAAAGGTTGAAACTAGTTTGTAATATTGGTTTCGCGCGCGACGCACCCAAAATAGAATAACTCCGCCTAAGAAATCCGGCGGAGTTATTTTTTGCTGGCAACTACCGCGCAAAACCCGCCAACTCGTCAATCGTAAAACTGCGCTTTTGCCCAGAAATAACCTCATCGCTGAGATTAAATTTCCCCGAACTATCCCTGAAAGCAATCGCCGCGCCGCCAGACAGCGGATAATATTTGCCATCATCTCCGTAAGAAGCAAACATCACAATCCGGTCGCCTCTTTTCAGAGTCGGCACGCCTTCAACCATGTAATTAGCGTCGCCCGCAGCACCGCCCATAAGCGTAATAACGACCGTCCTGACATCGGCATTTTTCTTAACGATCCTCGTTAGCTTAACCCTGTAGTCAGTGTGTACATTCGGCGGCACGTTTTCGTCAGCTGTATCGCGACTTGATCGCACTGTACCATCGTCTATAACCACTCCCTCTGCTACCAGCGAAGCGTCTTTCGTGTTGACCATTGACTCCACAGACCTGTAGACTAGATGCAGAGCGGACGCTTGCACTGTTTGCGCCGGCGGATTTTTTTGAATACCAGCGCGGTGAAATAGTGCCAAGTACAGCATAACAGCAATAGCCGGCAACAATGCCGCTGCCGAAATAATTATTTCCTTCTTCTGTACAGAGCTGCGTTTGCGCTTTTTCTTGTTTATATTCTTATTCATATCCAGCGCTTTGAGACTATCATAGTACTTATAGTTTTTCAAGATTAACCCCAAGCTAAATCCCGCTCGATAATTCTGGCAGAAAACGTCTTGCATCCCGTTGTCATTTCTGCTACAATTCTAAGGAACATTACCAAAGACAGCGTGCGACCGAAGGGAACTGAGGTGTAAAAATGCCGCCGAGGGATGAAACAAAACTGTTTTAATCACGTCTTTGGTAGTGCGAGAATCAAAGACGTTTTTATTTGCCCGATTAAAACTTGGGCAGACCAGAACCAGATTCTCCATTACCGCACGTTAACAAATCGGTCGAATCACACAAATTAGCTCAATCAAAGAAAGGATTTTTATGGCAATTTCACGCGATAAAAAACAAACTTTGGTTGCTGAACTAACCGAGCTTCTGAAAGACGCCAAAGGTACGGCATTTGCGCGGTACCAGGGATTGAGCGTGGCTGAATTACAAGAGCTGCGCAAGGCTGCCCGCGAAGCAAACGTCGTCATCAAGGTGGTTAAAAACCGCTTGGTACGCGTAGCATTGCAGGGCATTGATACCTACAAAGAAACCGGCACTGACTTATTAGCAGGTCAATTGGTTTACGCCATTAGCACCGAAGACGAGGTCATGCCAGCAAAAGTGCTGGACACGTTTGCAAAGACGCATCCAGCACTACAGCTGGCCGGCGGCTTCTCAGGCGAAGGTCTGAGCATCAACGAAGCTGACATCAAGGCACTGGCAGGCTTGCCAAGCAAAGACCAGCTCATCGCCGAAGTGGTGGCGCAACTGCTCTCACCAGTCCACGACACTGTGGGCGCGCTGGGCGGCAATTTGCACGGTCTATTAGACGGCATCGAAGCCAAAGCTGCGGCTTAAGTTTAGCAATCAATCATCTCGAGTTATTCGATCTTCATAAGTCTCCGGTAAAGCGTTGCAGCCCGAGCGCCCCTGAAGGCGCCCGGCGCGAAAAGAGGAGACGTTGAAGATTGGATAACTCGAGATGATAATAATCATAATCTAAGGAGAATACTATGGCTGATATTAAAAAATTGGCTGAAGAACTGACCAAATTGACAGTTCTGGAAGTTAACGAATTGAAAAACTACTTGAAAGAAGAATACGGCATCGAGCCAGCTGCAGCCGCAGTTGCGGTGGCTGGTCCAGCTGCTGGCGGTGACGACGGCGCTGCCGAGGAAAAAACAGAATTCACCGTCACCCTGAAAGAAATCGGCGCGCAGAAAGTTGCCGTCATCAAAGCCGTTAAAGAAATCACCGGCCTGGGTCTGGGCGAAGCTAAGGCTATCGTCGACGGCGCTCCAGCACCAGTCCTGGAAAAAGTCTCGAAAGACGAAGCTGAAGCAGCTAAGAAAAAGCTGGAAGAAGCTGGCGCAACCGTCGAGCTTGCGTAATTTGTTTGATTTTACAACCGATTTGTTTTCGTTTTACCGTCGCCTGTTTATTGCGGGCGGCGGTTTTGATTAGGCCAATTATTGAAATCCGCGCCCTAAGGTGCCATAATGTAACCATAATGAACAGCTTATCAACCCAAAACTACAAAGGTTCGCGGGATTACTTTCCCGAGGATAAGCGCTTGCAAAATTACATCTTTAACATTTGGCGCAAAACAGTGGAAAGTTTTGGCTACGAGGAATACGGAGCGCCGCTGCTGGAACCGCTGGATATTTATTTGGCAAAGTCAGGCCAAGAACTGGCGGGCGAACAAACATATGCTTTCCAGGATCGCGGCGGACGAATGGTGGCGATCAGGCCGGAAATGACGCCGTCAATCTCGCGGATGGTAGCAGCGAGGCGGCAGGAAATGCCAATGCCAGCACGGCTGTATTCAATCGCCAATTTTATGCGCTACGAGCGGCCGCAGCGGGGCAGAGAACGCGAATTTTGGCAATTAAACGCCGATTTGTTCGGCGTGGACGGCGCCGCAGCCGACGCAGAAATTATTGAGATGGGACATGCCAGCATAATCAATTTCGGCGCCAAGCAAGACATGTTTACCGTCAGAGTCAATCACCGCCAGCTAATCAACCGGCTGATGGACGGATACCTAAAATTGGACATCGTCGGCGCCTCAATGATGACCAAGCTGCTTGACAGAAAAAATAAAATTTCCGCAGAGGAATTTAAGCAGCAAGCAGTTGAGATTTTCGGCAGCCAGGCAAACGAGGGTCTGCCAAAACTTGCAGAGATGATCGGCATAAAATCGGTGAACGACTTGCCGGAGGAATTAGCTGACGATCCTAGCGTTAAGCAGATTCGCGAAGTCATGGATTTGCTGGTTAAAAAAGGTATAAAAAACGCCATATTTGACATAACGCTAATGCGCGGATTGGACTATTATACAGGCACCGTGTTCGAATTCTTTGACAATTCGCCGGAAAATAACCGGGCGCTGTTCGGCGGCGGCAGATACGACGGCCTAGTCGGACTGTTTGGCGTTGAACCGATAGCCACAGTTGGCGTTGGTCTGGGCGCAACGACGATGCAGCAATTTCTGGAAGTCCACGGTTTGCTGCCGCAACTAGCATCGCACACCGACGTTTATCTTATTACCGTAGACAAAGAATCGCTGCCCGGCGCTGATACGCTGGCGCAAAAACTGCGCGCCGAAGGCGTAAAGGCTGAGCTAGACATCACCGGCCGCAAGCTAGACAAACAGATTAAAACTGCCGCTAAAAAACAAATCCCATTCGCAGTATTCATCGGCGAAGATGAAATTAAAAACGGCATGTATACGGTAAAAAATCTGGCAGAGTCAAACGAGCAAAAAGTTGACTTTGATAGAATGATCACAATTGTCAAGGATCGGCGCTACGACAGCGACGATGACGACTCGCTGTTTGAGATATAACCGTATCTCTGTTATAATTAGTGTCTATGAAGACGACTGTAAAAAAATTATCAGACACCAAAGTCCAATTGTCGGTTTCTTTGGAACCGAGCGAATTGGCAGCTGCCGAGCAAGTTTCCCTGGCAAAATTGGCGCGCAATATTAAAGTTCCCGGATTTCGCAAGGGCAAAGTACCCGCCAGCGTTGCCGCCAAACACGTTAGTTCAAGCGCTTTGCAGGAGCAGATTTTAGAAAACGCCATTTCCAAAGCCGTCGCCGAGGCCTTTATTAACGAAGATATCCAAGCGCTGGAGCGCCCAAATGTCGAGGTTAAAAAGTTTGTACCTGGCGCGGAACTAGAATTTACAGCCGAAGCAGTAGTTGTGCCGCCAGTCAAGCTGGGCGATTATAAAAACCTGAAAGCCAAAAAAGTCGCCGCTAAAGTCGAGGCTAGCGAAGTTAACGAAGTAATTGAACGCATCCGCCAAAGCTATGTTAAGAAAACCGAAGCCAATCGCGCCGCAAAAAACGGCGACGAAGTAATTATCGATTTCACCGGTAAAAAGAACGGCACGGCGTTTGATGGCGGATCGGCTAAGGATTTCGCCCTAAAGCTAGGCAGCGGCCAGTTTATTCCTGGTTTTGAAGAGGGGGTGGCCGGCCATAAAGCAGGCGACGAATTCGACTTGGAGTTGACATTTCCGAAGGATTATCACGCTAAAGAAATGGCTGGACAAAAGGTCGTGTTTAGCGTCAAACTGCACAAAGTAAACGAGCTAGAATTACCGAAGCTTGACGATGAATTTGCCGCCAAATGCGGGCCATTCACCGAAATGAAAGAACTAAAAGCCGACATCAAGCACGAACTAGCAGAGCAGAAAAAACGCGAAGCGGAAGAAAAATTGAAAGACGAGCTGGTTAGCGAACTGACAGAACTCAGCAAGGTTGCGCTGCCGGAACTGCTGATTGAAGACCAGCTACGGTCGATAAAACAGGATTTGATGCAGAATTTGGCGTACCGCGGGCTGTCGTTTGATAGTTATTTAAGTTCGCAAAAGTTCAAAGACGAGGACGATTGGCAGCAAAAAGAAGCTCGTCCAACAGCTAAAAAACGCGTGAAAGCCGGATTAGTTTTAGCTGAATTATCGAAAGTATTAAAAATCGAAGTGTCGCGCGAAGAATTATTGGAGCAAATCAGCGTATTCAAACAGCAGTACGGCAAGGACGCCAAAACCGCCGCCCAGTTTGATAATCCGGAAGTTCACCGCGATATCGCCAACAGAATGATCACCGATAAAACCGTCGATAAGCTCGTGAAGCTGAATTCGTAATTTCGGCGGGCTTGGTTTACGGTAAATATACGCGAGATATGTCAAGCGAATTAGCTCAGGGCCTTTTAGGCAAAACAGACAAAATATCCAGGCGATATCTCCTTGAGACTATTGCTTTTGGCGGTGGGTTGGCGATTGGATATTCTTGGTTGTCTGGCGACAGCCCGCACATTCCCACACCCGGCGTATATCAGGAAAGAAACCCGCAATTTTCTCCAGTCACCGTCAATCTGGGCGTTGTGACAGTTGCTGCCGACGGCTTGGCTCGTTATGACGGCGACGATAAGATCAGAAGAGATATAGCCGAGCAAACTACCCGAATTACTCACACAACCAGCGGTGCATACCGCTTTAATGTCGCACTTTTCAACGACAACGCCGAACCTGACAGTTCGCGCCAAACTGAAGAGGGAACGATAGAAGCATATTATTCCAACAACCAGCTGGAAGAGATAGCAAATAAGTATCGCCCTAAATTAGGTAAAACTGCGATAGTAATGCTGGTCGTCGACTGCGCAGGTATAGAAAACCGCCATATTGGCGGCGAGGCTATTTATAAAGGCGAAGGGTTTGACCCTTGTATTCATATACCGACAGGAAATAAACCTGCCAGCGGCGCTTACCCGCATGAAATCGGCCACCTCCTAAGCCCCAGAGGTTTGGGCGAAGGCTTGGGGCATGAGCGAGTCATGAACTGCCGGCTGGAAGACGCAAACGGTCATCCAACACAGCTGTACGCAGTTGACACTATCCAAAATCTAATTCGCAGCGGCTGCGGGCTGATCAATAATTACGATGGCACAGTAGACCAATACGCCTCGCCGCGCTCCGTCATGGGAAACTCCGGCGCGTACAAAGAAGAGTCGCCAGAAGGTCTGCCGATTTATTCACCGCCAAATATAGCTTTCCTGGATCCGCGGCGGCAAGTAATCCGCATTGAACCAGAGCCAGGAATGTATCCATTATCCTACGAACCCGGCAAGCTGTTCGGGGCGGAAATAATACTGCCGAAAGACCATGCGTTGAAACAAATACTACCAGACGCCGACACGCTATTCTTCGGACCGATTGTCCAAAGCGTAAAAGACGAAAACACGCCGTTTGAGTCTACCGACGCACAGAAAACGATCGGCGTATTCGCCACCTGGAACGACGGCAGAGAAACAGCGCTGCTGGACATCAGCCTGTTCCGCGATCTTATTCCTGGCGACCGCACAGAGAACGTGCTATACGCCGACGAACAGCTGAATATCGTTGCGGTTTCCGGATACGGCAGCGAAGGCGAATATATGAGAATTATAGAACTAGACACACCCGAAGGACAAGCGCTATTAGCAGAAGCCAAACAGCGCACTGGCGAACGCAACCAATTATTATTAGACGCCAGAAGACCAGCCAGAAGAATACCCAGAAAGGACAGCAGGGCAATCGACCGTAAACATTAGACAAATTATGGTATAATATATAATATGAACAAACCAACCAACTACCTCATCCCCACCGTTATCGAAAAGTCGGCCGACGGCGAACGGGCGTTTGATATCTATTCACGCTTGCTTAATGAGCGGATTATTTTCCTCGGCGAGGAAGTTAACGAGCACACCGCCAACAGCGTGGTAGCACAGCTGCTGCACCTGGCGTACGTTGACCCAGAGGCGGATATCTCACTCTACATCAATAGTCCGGGCGGCAGTGTCTATGACGGCATGGCGATTTATGACACCATGAATTTTATTAAGCCAGATGTGGCGACGTATGGCATTGGCTTGCAGGCCAGCATGGGCGCATTTCTGCTCAGCTCTGGCACTAAAGGCAAGCGGTTTTGCCTGCCGCACGCCAAGGTGATGATCCATCAGCCGTCAAGCGGCACGCGCGGCAAGGTCACCGACATGGAAATTGACCTGAAGGAAACGCTGGAAGTGAAGGAGATGCTAGCCAAAATCATGGCCAAAAACACCGGACAGAAGCTCTCTAAAGTCAAGGCCGACATGGAACGCGACTACTGGATGAGCCCTCAGGAGGCAGTGCAGTATGGGCTAGTGGATAAGGTTTTGAGCAAATTGTCATAAATTTGACAGCTTTTGTATTACTAATGTATTGCAATTATATAGTATTTGCGCTATAATTACGTTATGAGTAGCACACAATTAACGATACGCACCGACGAAGCAACCAAAACCGCCATTGCTCAGTTTGCTAAAAAACTAGGGCTAAGTACCAGCGCTTTCGTGATGGCGGCAGCCCGCGAGGCAATGGAAAACGGGCGGGTGACGCTCAGCGCGCCGCTGGAGCCAACGCCGTACCTGAAGGGGATTATTGAGGAGACGGAGCAGGATATTGCAGAGGGTAATTATCATAAATTTAGCTCCGCCGAAGAATCACTAGCTTTTTTAGACAAGGCAATGCGCGATGATAGCTGATTATTCGCGTCAGTTTATCAAACAATTTCGCAAGCTAGACACAAAAACGCAGCTAAAAGTAAAGAAGCATATTGCGCTGTTCATGAAAAACCCGCACGCCGCCAAACTGCGCCGTCACGCCTTGACCGGTGAATACAGTGGACATTATTCCATTAGCGCTGGCGGCGATTTGCGGCTACATTTTCGCTATTTGTCAAGCGACACGGTTATCTTTACCGCTGTCGGCAGCCACGCGCAGCTGTATGCGTAGCACCCCTCACCGCGTTGTCAAAATCGCCGCCGATTCTGCTTGCGGTTTTAATGAAATATTGCCATAATTAAGGAAAGGCGAGGAGGGAAGTATGAGGCAATATTTAGACGTCCTACGGCATGTCCGTGATAATGGCGTGAAAAAAGGCGACCGCACCGGCACCGGTACGACGGAAGTGTTTGGCGTGCAGACGCGGTATGATTTGGCGGACGGCTTTCCGGCCGTGACTACAAAGAAATTATATTTCAACAGCGTGGCGCATGAGTTGTTGTGGTTTCTCAAAGGCACGGGTAACATTGAATATTTGGCGCAAAACGGCGTGCATATTTGGGACGAGTGGCCGTACAAGAATTATTTAGAGAAAACCAACCAGAATATCCCGGAGATCAATGGCGAGGAGTGGCGCGCTGGTATGAAAGAATTTATCGGTAAAATTGCGACTGACCATGCGTTTGCCGAGGAGTGGGGTGATTTGGGCCCAGTCTACGGCGTGCAGTGGCGGAAATGGCCGGACGGCAAGGGCGGGACGATTGACCAGATCCAAAATGCCATCGACATGATACAGAATAATCCAACATCGCGGCGTAACATTGTCAGCGCCTGGAACGTGGCGGAAATTGACGACATCGTGCAGTCGGGTGGATTGCCGCCGTGCCACACCATGTTCCAGCTTAATGTTCGGCCAGGTGAAAATGGCGAGAAAGATAAACTGGATTTGGCACTGACCCAGCGTTCGGCGGACATGTTCCTCGGCGTGCCGTTTAATATCGCCAGCTACGCACTGCTGCTATCGATGATTGCCCAGGTAACTGACAAACAGCCTGGCGAGTTTATCCACACCCTGAATAGCGCGCATATTTATACCAATCACCATGCGCAGGTTGACGAGCAACTGTCGCGTCAGCCACTGCCGCTGCCGAAATTGTGGCTAAATCCGGATATTAAGAATATCGACGATTTCACGATTGACGATATTCGTCTGGAGGACTACGAACACCATCCGCCTATTAAGGCGCCGATTGCGGTGTAATCATGCCCGAGATTTATGCACGCTTTCGCGACTGCGGCATATTTGGTTCTGGCGGACCAATGTACAAGCAAGGCTCATTTCCTTCGCCAGTATCGCGGCATGATATTGTTGCAATCCTGCCGACCATGATAGTTCTGCCATCTTTTCTTCGCATCGTCTCCGCCACGAGCACTTTGCTCTCATAACTTTCAGGATCGCCTTCTACTGGCTCAATATCACCAATAAGCAAACCTTCCATATGATGCGGTACGTCCGGCTCAGCTGGATTTATTACTGTAAAATTCTCAATCGTTCCCCCAATAATGGGCATATGTACTTCTTCTTTCATGCTTGGTATTATAGCAAAAAACATAACCATTGTCAAGCCAAAAGCTCTAAACAGCTCGTTGGTACGTCACAAAATCAAAATCATACTTATTTTCAGCGTCAGCGGGATGATGGACGCGGCTAATCTCCTGCCAAACAGACATATCCAATTCCGGGAAAAAAGTGTCCGCATCTGGGAACGACGCGTCAATTTCTGTGGCGTAAACAGTGTCAATCTCTGGCGTTTTCAACGCATCGCCATACACCCGGGCGCCGCCAATAATGAACGTCGGGTAGCGCGACAACGCCAGGGCGCTCGGCAGATTCATGGCGGTCATCACGCCCTTGACGCCGGTCGGCCGCGAGGAAATAACGATGTTCTCGCGCTCCGGCAGCGGGCGAGAGCCGATCGACTCGAAGGTTTTTCGGCCCATGATGACATCACCACCTTTGGTCAGCCGCTTGAACTGCACTAGATCCGCCGGTAAGCTCCGTCCCCACGGCAAATCGCCATTTCGTCCAATAGCACGATTTTTATCATAGGCA
>CAUPXR010000014.1:0-10817 GCA_963515225.1 uncultured Candidatus Saccharibacteria bacterium
GTGCTTGAGGCGATTCAGCCGCTGGCAATACTGGCGGCTCTTCCGGGGCTGGCTGAGCTGGCTGCGGAATAGGCGCAGCGATAGGTTCCATAGCCGCTGCCGGCTCTGCTGCTGGAACGGTAGGAATAGTGGGCGCGTTTAACTCCTGGTCAATTAATTCCGAAACATCAACCGACTCGCCTTTCTCTGATGCTGGCAGCGGCTGAATAACTCTGTCGCCTAGACCAGCTGGACGCGGCATTGGCGATGAGAATGGCGCTAGAGGCTGCGGTAGTCCACTTGGCTGCGCGGGCTGCGGTGCGGCTGACGCCGGCCGAGGCAAGCCATTTGATTGAGGCGCAGCCTGAATTGGACTCTGCGGGCTAATCTGCGGAACTGGTTGTAAGACTGGCACTGCATTTTCCGGAGCAGCTGGCTCTGGCGGTGTCTGAGGTGCTTGAGGCGATTCAGCCGCTGGCAATACTGGCGGCTCTTCCGGGGCTGGCTGCGGCGACAGCGATTCGACATCCGGCCGTTCAACCGATGGAGTATCGTTTGGATCTACTTCAAGGTTTTCTACGTACGACATATCTTGGCTTGAATTATCAGGCTCGGCGGCAGCAGACGGCTTTGGCTCGGTGCCAATTCCTGGTACATCGCGCAAAACCTCGTGAACCGCTCTGACAACGTCTTCAATGCCTACTTGCGATTTAACCAAATATCTGTCAGCACCCAGCTGCTCGCCGCGTTTGCGCTGGTCTTCGGACGATAAGGCGGTCATCATAATGACTTTGACATCCTTCGTTTCAGTAGTGGATCGCAGAATATCCAGCATATCGAAGCCAGATATCTTTGGCATCATTACATCGCTCAGAATAAGACGCGGACGTTCTTTAATTGCCATGGCCAAAGCTTCTTCACCGTCGCCCGCCGAAACGATATCGTAGCCCTCCGCCAAAAGCCGCACGCCGTAAATTTCGCGCAGGCTTTTGTCGTCTTCAACCAATAAAATTTTCGTCATATACTTATACTATACTTAAATTTCTCTAAAAAATCTATAGTTCTTATGGTTACTTTCTGTCTGGTATTGACAGGTGGCTGCGTTGAGTGTTTAAACTATCCTCAATCTCTGCTAGCGTCGGCGGTTTGGCGGCTGGCTGGGTTGGTGTTCCCTGGGATTGTGCGGATGACTTCTGGAGCGGTACGGATGTTTGCTGAGGCGGCGGCGCGGGCGCTTGCGATGCAAGTTCATCCGGCGGCCTGGTCGGCATTTGCGTAGTCGGCGTCGGCGTCAATGTTTGCATCGGCGAAAGGTCTGATTTGGCTGGTTCTGAGGATAAAATAACAGGATTAGCATGGCTAGACTCAGTATTGGCGGCTATTTCTTGCGGCATAGCCATGGCTTGCATTTGCATTTCTAATTCGTCGGAGACTTCTTTAGTGGCAGGATCAATTTGAGATTCTTCCAATTTTCGTTTCGCTTCGATATTACTCATCCTGGGGATGTCTAAGAAGAACGTGCTGCCCTTTTTATATTCGCTTTCGACATGTAAATTGCCGGACATAGCTTCTGCTAGCCGCCGGCTAAGATACAGCCCCAGGCCGGTGCCATTGATTTCTTGGGTGTCGGAATTGTTGACGCGGTAAAATTTTTGGAATAAATGCGGGATATCTTCTTTCGGGATGCCAATTCCGCTGTCTTTGACGCTGACGGAAATTTGTTTTTCATCGCCAGTTATATCAACGACGACCTCGCCGTACGGCGTATATTTGATGGCGTTTTCGATCAAGTTGCTAACAACTTCGCGGAAGTGGTCGGGATCGACATTGGCGTAAAAAATTGGCTGCAAAGATTTTTCGCTGCCGTCGTCATTGATCTTTGCTGCCGGATTAAAAATATAGTCAAGCTTTTTTTCAGCGGCTTTCTGGGCTAGTCCGTCAAATATTTCTTTCACGAATTCGTTAACGTCAATTACCTTTGGCTCGTTTTTTAACCGGCCGTCTTCGGATTTACTAATATCCAATAAATCCTGGAATAATTTGCCTAAATGCCGCGCCGATTTGTGGGCTTTGGTGATAAAATCGCGGGCCTTTTCGTCAATGTGAGCGGTGGCTGGGTTTAATGCCAGACCCAAATATCCCTCAATTGACGCTACCGGCGTGCGCATTTCGTGGCTGGCGGTGGAGATGAATTCGGCTTGCTGGCGCTCCTCGGCTTTTTCTCTGGTGATATCGCGGAAAACGACGATAATTCCCTCGCCGTCCTTGCCGACTGGCGAACTAACGATTGACACCAGGATGCGCTTTTCAGAACTGGTGATAAGGAATAATTTATCGCTGTGCGTCGGCTTGTTAGATATCAAGGCTTGGGCTACTGGATTGTCAATTTCTGCGACGTCTTTACCGTCAGAGGATGCTAATTTTAAGACGCTTTTCCAATTTAACCCCAGCGCGTCTCCCTGATCCCAGCCGATAATCCGCTGCGCCGACGGATTGATCAGTTCAATATTGCCCTGGCGCGAAATCGCCAGTACGCCGTCGTCGATAGTATTGATAACTACTTCAGATTTACCTTCAACAGTTGACAGCCGGTTGGCTAAATCGGCATAGTCGCTGCCTTCTGCTGGCGGCTGGCGGCGGCTCCATAGGATAAAACTGAATATTAGCGGCGCGAAGCCGAAGAATAGATAGCCGATGATTGTTTGGACGTTAAATCCAGTTTGGATAGCTGCTATGACTGTCTGAATGGTAACGAGGATTGCGATGGAACTTATGACAATTGCGCCGAAAAATCCGGAGAAAATTGCTGCGACAATCCAAACAGCCAGGAATGGCGATGATGGACCACCGCTTGTGCAGACAGCGATGGCAGCGACAGCGGCAGACAGCAGATAGACGAAAATGGCGATGGCAGTTTCGTTGTTTTTTGGCAGCCAAAAGCATAAAATGAGCGAGACTAAACTGCCGATGGCAGCTATTGCGGCTGTCAGGTCGGTGACGGATAAGCCAATTGGCAACTGATAGCCAGTCGGAATAAATCGGGCCCAAATATAGAGGATAACAATTGTGCAGCAGCCAAAAAGCGCGGTTTCGCATAGCCGCCGCAGCCAAAATCTGGAAATCGTACGAGGTTTTTCGCCAAGCCCTCCCTTTTTCATAATTCTATTATGGCGAATCGGTGAAAAAAGCGCAAGTTTGGTGTCTGGCTGTAACTGGTCAGCTGGCGCGCCTTGGCGTCTTTTACGCTGTTTTAGTGCTGAGGCTGCGAGTTGATACGCGGCGATGGACAAACTGCACTGAGGCGTGTTATAATTCGCTTTGTTATGGCCTTATCGTCTAACGGTTAGGACACCAGGTTTTCATCCTGGCAATCCGGGTTCGATTCCCGGTAAGGTCACCATAAGGGTTTTATATTACATTCGGATTTGAAATAGCTCGTTTGCTTCTGGTAGCGAGCTATTTTTTGCTAATTGTTAAGCCAGCTAGCACAGAAAGTGCAACAATAGTAGTGTAGTCGGGTAGTTTCTGCCTAAGACTAGAAATATCGCGGCAGCATGAATTTTGCTATTGATGTTACGGCGTAGTATTCTATTCATATAGATGTTATAAACCAGTCTATTATTTGAGTTTACTAGTACGAGAAAAGGGCGGTATGAAGCGAAAACATATCTCAAACTTTCAATACGATAGGCACGAAATAGAAAGAGCCTTATTCTTTCAAGATGTCAAGCAGTCTTTTATTCGCGCAGCTGAACTTGGCGGTGATGTATTGTCGATTCGCGCAGCAGACCTTATTCAGAATAGCTACTATTATCATCTGGCGCCAGTCGATATGCAAAAACAACTTCAAGATAAGTATGCGTATTTTATGGAATTATCCGATGGATTACTGGACAAGTCCTTGTCAAGCGAACTAAGAAAAGCCTACGAGAAAAATGTAAAAACACTCTAACCTAATACATTTTCACTCCAAAGGATGGAAAATCCCCGCCATAATCTACACAGTAGCGCTAATTTAGATGCTTGACCAAATTGCAGGCGCTATGTATAATCCTAACCATAAAGCGTCCGAGTTCCAGTCACGCCGGAACGAGCTGGGTGTCAAAATACACCACGGGAGTGAAGCCGTAAAGTCACACAACCGAAATCGCGATCCATCGTAGAGCCGGTACTGAGCGCTATAATTCAGCAATGAACTATAGAACAAGGATGGGACCGCGGGAGGTCTCTTTTTTGATCTCTCGTTCCTTGGGTAAATAATATAAATTTATTGTGCCTGAGGAGGTTCTATCTAAATATGGCAAGAAAATTTCAAATCGGTGTAATGGGTTCGGCGGCCGACCTAAAATATAGCAAAGAAGTTGAAAGAGCAGCGTACGAGGTCGGCAGGTTAATAGCCGAAGAAGACGGGATCTTGTTTTTTGGAGCCGAAAAAGATAGTGATTCCCTGTCTACGGCGGCATGTCGCGGTGCAAAAGATGCTGGCGGATTAACGGTCGGCATCACATATGGCAAGGGAAAAGACGTTTGGGAAAAAGATGCTGACATTATCATTCCCTGCGGATTGGAACGCGGCGGCGGTCGAGAAACCGTACTAGTAACTGGTTGCGATGCGGTGATTGCAATAAGCGGCGGCTCGGGGACGCTCACCGAATTGGCCGTGGCCTACCAAGCCGATATCCCGATGGTGGCACTAACGGGTTACGGAGGCTGGGCTGATAAACTCGCTGAGGAATATATTGACACTCGTAATCGAATATTGACAATCGGTACAGCATCGCCAGAAGAAGCAGTCAAAAAAGCCTTTGCGGCAGCTGCTGAGTACAGGAGGCGATATGCGTAAGATTCTATTTATCGCTGCTACTCATGGTAATGAACGAGACGGCGTCAAGGTGATGCGGCAACTTGAGAAAGAATTACCTAAGGAAAAATACGGATATAATTGGATTATAGGAAACGAAAAGGCTTTTTCAGCTAACACGCGTTTCACCGAACAAGATCTTAATCGCAGCGCTCCAGGCGATATTAATAGTCCCGTATATGAGGTCCACCGCGCAGCAGAGCTAATTGAATACGGCAAAAATTTCGATGTCGTCATTGATCTTCACGGGACAAAAACAGACAGCGGCATCGTTACAATCATACCTTACCCTACGGAAGAAAATATTAGATTAGCAAAATCGGCGGGATTGAGCCGTAATGTTATTTGGTATTCGGAAAAGTCAAAAATTACTGGACCGTTAGCTCAACACATGCCCGTACCGGCTATAGAATTTGAATGCGGACCAAAGGATACTAAAAAAGTGTTTGATTTAACATACGCTGCGGTGCGTCGATTTATAGAGGCGAATCGGAGCGGTCAGGAAGTTTGCGGCGAAAAAAATGTTGAGTTTTACAATGTCTATGGCAAATTGTATGGCGAGCACGATCCAGCTCTTAGAGATTTTGTATTAGCAGAAAAAGGCGGCGAATCATTTTACCCGTTCCTGTCTAACGAATATAGCGGTATTGTTTGTTATAAGATGGAGAAAGCTGAAAATCTTGTTTCTTGTAAAGTCTGATTTAATACATTGTGAACTTTGCTATTGATATTCCAAAGTGGTATCCTGGCTATGTGGATATTTATAACCAGCCCGTGTTACCTAGGATTTGACAGTAATTTTTAGCGCTAAGGAGAAATAAGAATTATGACAATCCGCCCCTTCCACCCCAAAGACCGCGCCGCAATTGATAAGCTGGCGATCAAACTGCACGCGTATTTCGCGCAAGTTGACGACACGGCGGAATCGCTGCCGTTCGCTAGCCCGCGAGACGCGCACGGCTACATGCAGCGGATGATTGACGATAGCGAGGATATGGACGGCGCGATATATGTTGCCGAGGAGAACGGCCATGTGGTCGGCTTTATTCAGGGCGTGATTATCGATCATCAACCTGGTCAGGACGCTGTTTTCGATGCGGTGCATGCGCCGCGAAAAGACGGCTGGATTGGACTGCTCTATGTCGAGTCAGAACAGCGAGGTAGCGGTATCGGGCGAGCCTTGCTGGACGAAATGAAGCGCTATTTCCAGAGTAAAAATTGCGATACCTTGCGGTTAAAAGTACTGAGCGGCAACCAGCACGCCATAGCGTTTTACGAAAAATATGGTCTTACGGCGCATGAAGTTGAGATGGCGAAGAAGTTGAAATGATAGCTCTTCTGTAAACTACTTATCCAAATACTCTTTCCAAACTTTCAAAACCCCATCGCTGAATTTTGGTAAAAGCTGCTTTTCGTCAATCAACTTTTTCACAAAATCATAATATTTCTGCTCTTTAGCGTGAAGATCGCCAGAAAAGAACAGCCCTAAGATTTTATCGTTATGCTTCTTGTCTAGCTCCTTATAACTATCCGTGGATGACCGACTTTCTATTTGCGATTGGGCTAGCTGTTCGATAAACCCGTGGTAACATTTATATGCCGACCAATATTCCTGGCGATACCGATGCTTAACATAGCGCAGCGAACCCATCAATACATCCAGATAATTGTGCTGTTCGTCTGATTCTGTCCATATTTTATCGGACTTTTCAGCGGGCTGGTCTGTGCGGTTGTTTTGAAAAATTAATGTTGAATTTGGAAATAATTTAGTTTTATCAGGCAACGAAAAGCCAATGTCAATTTTATGAAACAAGCTCACGCTGCTTAGAAAAAATGAGCGGGCAACTTCGTGGTCGTTCTGAGTAATAGTGTAGGTTGCAATGATACCAAATTGATTATTGAGAGTCTTGCGCGTGTAATTTTCGGCGGTTACCGGACAGCTGGTTATGGCTGTAAGATCAATGTCAGAAAATTGGTCGTCATCCAGCGTCGCCCGCGAACCAAAAATATACAGTTTGTCAATGTATGGATTGGCAGTCAGCGCCGTAAACAACTTTGGCGGTATGGGTTTAGCTTTGTTCATTATTCTGGAAGCTCAATTGTCGATTGCGGGCGCAAACCGTTTTATCCTACTTCTCCGCTGCGCCGTCAATTTGTCCGATAACCTCTATTAGCTTCCGCGGCGTGATGTCGGCCTTGATTAAGTATCCATCAACACGACTCATCACGGAGTTGCGCGAAGCCTCATCTTGCTCAAAATTTGTCATAATCAGCACCTTGCTGTCGGGGATCAAATCGACGTCGTTATTACGCAGTGCGTCAAGAATCTGGTCGCCGCGCTGTTCTGGCAGCATCAAATCCAGGATAATCAGGTCGAAATGCTGATTGCGCGCTGCCACTAAGCCGTCATTGCCATCAACCACCCACGTCACATCATAGCCGGCTTTTTGCAAACTCCGCACATACATCTCACCGATAAACCGGTCGTCTTCTACGCATAAAATTGTCTTTATCATATTCCCTCCTAATCTCTGTACATGGCGTGATTTTTAATCCAACCGCCGCCCTTTCTGATCAATTGATTATTTAACTGGCCATCTTCTAATAACTTATCTTTAACAGTGGCGTAAATTGGCAAGGTGAATGAGAAGACCGAGCCTTCGTTTTCGCGGGAACGAGCGGTAATGGAGCCGCCGTGCGATTCGACGAAGGCTTTACAGATGTATAGTCCGATGCCGGTGCCAGCGACTGCCTCGCGCGATCGGTGTGAGCGGTAAAATTTGTGGAATAAATTATTAACGACGTTGGCGGGCATACCGATGCCGTTATCGGCGACAGAAACTTCTATAAAGTCGCCCCTTCTCTCGGCGGTGACGCTAATAACGCCGCCTTCAAAGCTATATTTTATGGCGTTATCGATTAGATTGCTGATTACTTCGCTAATACTGCCACGGTCGGCTGCCACGGTCGGCAGGTCGTTTGGAATATTGACATTTAACAAGCGGTGCTGGGTCGCTGCGCGCAGCTGCATGTCGTCGGCGATTGAGTCGTAAATGTCATGAATCGTGTCTTCTAAAAGATGGACTTTCAGATGATGCCGATCAAATCGCGATACGTTTAGGATATTATCAATATAGCTGGACAGCCGGTTGGCTGAGACGATTAGCCTGTCCATCAGCTGAGTCTCGTCGCCGTGCAGCCGGTCGGCAAACTCGTCGGCGATGATGTCCAAATATCCGCGAATCACTGTAATCGGTCCGCGCAGTTCGTGTGCGGCGAAGGAAATAAAATTCAAATCTTCTTCTTCCGGCACGTACCGGCTAGATTTGTCGATGAGAAAAATAACCGTCTCCCCTTCTGCGCCTTTTTCAAACGATGCCACGATGTCGTAAATTTTAGTAGTTTTAACAACTTCAGGATTGGTGGCGATACGGTACCAGCGCTGCTCGGCTTTGGTTTCCTTATTGCTTATTTCGTCAAGCCATTCGGAAATCGACGGTTCGTTTAGAAATTCCAGCGCCAAATAATCCTTGCCGTCAATTCCCCGGGCGATCGGTGCGGCAGAATTGGCAAAAATGATTTGTTTTTTACTATTAAAGATAGCGATACCGCAACTGGTGCGATTAAGCGATTGGATTAAAAAGGAGTTTTCTGATCCGACGTGATGATTTGCCGGCACCGTCGTCGGTTTGTCGTAGATGATCTGTAGTACGGCTTTGAAACCGGATTTTTCGTAAATCTTATCATTAATGTCGGGCGGCGTTTCGCTGGACGGTACGCCAGCCTTATGAGACAAAGCAGCTAAGATTTGGCAGAGCGGCTCGGCGATAACTTTCATGGCTGCCGCAAATGACGCAGTCTCTATAATAAAAATCACTAAAATAATGAGCCAAAAGTTTGGCTTGTCTATCGGTGCTGCGCCAGTCGCTGCCAGTATAATTCCCAAAGCCAGCAGCGTATTTAACAATACCAAGGCAAACACGCCGATAATTTTCTTATAGTAATATTGCCGATAGCCGCGCAGAGGCTCTGCGCTCGGGCTTACTGCCATGCGATACTTCCCCGCCCGGGTGTGAAAGCCGCTACCCAAGTCTGGCCGCGGTTAAGCGCGATGCTTTTTCCTTTCGAATCTTGCAGTTTTAATGGCGAGGTAACGCCGTCTTTACTCCAGGTTGCAGTAGTTACTGTGCCGTTTTGGAAAATATACGCTTTGCCGCTACCGATGGTTTTTACGTCTTCATAGCCGTCGGAATTTTGCGCCCGCGCCTCTACGCCAACTTCCAGGGCGACGACGACGTTTGGCGAAATTTGCCCGCCTTCGCGGTCGTGATGGGCGCCTCCAGCCAGGCTTCTGATGTACGAATTAGAAGCCTTGTCATACGCGTACGACGTGTTGAACTGGCTGCTGCTAAAGTTGACATTGATGGTAGTGGCGTTTGGTTTGGCAGCTGGCTTGCCGTCGGTGCGGGAGAAGCTGGTGAAATCTGATTGGGTATATTTTTTAGCATTGTTTAGCTGGTCAAGTTTTTCGCCGGAGGTGTACACGTTGTGCGGCGCCTGGCGGTCGTTTGCGCGCCAATACGAGCCGCCGTTGAAGAACTGGTCGATGTCGCGGTAGCCGCCGCTTCTGGCTTGAGCAAGGGCGTTAGGACTGCCGCCGACGTGGGCGATGGAAGCTTGATAAGCTGCCGCCCAGTTCAGATAATATATGCGCAAACTGCGAACCGGCCCGATTAGAGCTGGCTTTGCACCTTGATATAACGCCAAAAATCTGGTGATACCGCCCTCAGCGACGGCTTCATATACTACGCCGGCATTCTTCAGGCCCGACTGCGGCCTGGACTCAGGGCTATTTTCGATCATGATGCCGGTCACGGGCAGCTTGGTGGCGGCCTCATCGGCAACTGGCAATCCTGTCAGCGGCGAATAATATTTTACAGGCGCTGGCTTACGCTTGGTGGATATGGTGGGAAGATTTTCATCATATTTAACAGAATTGATGGCGACAATAAAAACGGCAGCAATAACACTGGCAGCTACGATCAGCACAATCGCCGCCAAATGTTTCTTAAACCACTTCTTAAACGACGATTTTTCTTTTGGCGTCTCTGGCCGGGGCTTCTTCACTTCCATGGCAATATTATAGCACAAGCACGATGGAAAATAGCTACCGGTTATGGTTTGAGGCGTGCCAATTTTATAGTATGATTGATAGATAACTAAGGAGGGATTTATGGCAACTGTTTTTGTGGAAGGTGGAAGAGTAAACGTAGAAGGCGGCGACAGAATGAGTCCTGGGAGACGAAGGGACTTGGAGCTAGCAGCGTTAGCTATGCTTGGCGAGCGTAGCGGGCTGGAGTCAGAGCAGTTATCAGCATTGGAGGAAAGACCGTCATCCAAGCCTGTTAAACTTGGACCGTTACCGAAGTGTAAGCACGAATCATCTCAGTTGCAGCGCAGTTCCGGGTGGCGGCAAGAAGGCGTGTCAGACGAAGTTTTAGAGTCTTACTCAAAAAGTATGCCCGGACACTCGATTAATTAAATTATTGAAGGGCTATTATGTGGAATATGAGCAGATAACGGGTTGTCGCTATGCTCCTCGCTTAACATATTTTCCAGGGCTAATTATCAAGATATGCGTCCAGCCGGCGCAAGGTTTTTTCTTGGCCGATTAGCGCCAGTGTATCATTCAGCTGCGGGCTGAATGGCGCCCAGGTGACGGCGATGCGGATGAGACTGAAGAGGATGCCGGGCTTTTGGCCGGTTGTTTCCAGTAGCTTATTTAGGCAGTTTTGGATTGATTCTGGCGTCCAGTCGGTGAGCTTGGCAAGTTCGTGGCGCGCGGTTTCTAATAATTCGTGACGCTCGCTGTCAGACAGCTTCTTTAGCTGTTTATTGCCGTTAATAAGTTCCATATTAATTTCAGGCTCCGCGAAAAAGTAGCCAAATCCGCGTAAATCTTCAAACATTTTCAGGC
>CAUPXR010000015.1:0-9963 GCA_963515225.1 uncultured Candidatus Saccharibacteria bacterium
CTAATAGACTAAGTAGGCACTCTAGGTCTATTATATAACAGAATGAATATATATTATCATGACAATACTATGCTATAACTCCTTTATCCTTTGCAGTCATATATTGATTTGAGAAGATAATATATTCACCATAATCTCCTTCTTTGTGCTTATTAAGGTCACTTATGAACTTTGTTTTATATTTCTTCTCTAAGCTTACGCAGGCTAACCCTTTTGATTTATCGCTAGTCGTATATTCGATATCTTTACCTCCATCATTGCCACCTTGTGGCGCAATAGGAGTTACGTGTTGATAGCCAAGGGAGTTTAGTATATCTGCACACATGCGCTCAAACTCATGTGCATTGTCAAATTCTTCCAGGGCTTTCTTTGTAAGTGATAACATGATAATTACTATTTTATACTATATCCAACTGTTGTCCTTGTCTTCATATATCAAATATACACGATAAGTGTTGAATATAAGTAAATATAATACGGATGATGTTTTGTCCAAACACTAGTCGGCACCACACAAAATTCCACACCAGACTGACGCTAGTGTCGGCTAATTTTGCCATGCTCAAACCAAAAGTGCTGGTTATTCCGAACAGTTGAATGAGTAGTCATATGGCGGTTGGTTGTAAAACCCACAGACCAGTGATAGTGATGCAAATAAACTGAACTATTGGCTGGTAGTCGGTTTTGAAGGTGAATCGCTTATTTAGGAGGTAGCTGCAGATTATCCCTGTGGTGGTTGAAATTATAGTAGCGGTACGGTGAGCCATATTAACAGAGTGTATAGTGTGATATTGACAGCAGTGTTGATAATGTCGATGGCGGCAAAGGTGGTGAGTTGTTTGTGAATATTCATATGGGTGAGTATAGCGGGTGGGGCTGTAAAAGAGCTGTAAAGGGGTTTATAATTAGAGTATTAATACTTAAGAGTAAACTAAAATATATAAATCTCCATGCAGTGTCAATTAAGTGAAAAAGAAATTAGATGTCCAATCCCTACAGCAGAAGATCGTCTTTTGGAGTGCTTTTATTTCTTAAGTCAAGTTGAAATGGCATACCATAACCCAAGAGAGTTTCGCTATAGCTTAAATGCACTTTTGAGTGCATTATCTGCAGTTAGTGTAATGGCGCAAAAGGAGATTGAGAAAAAGGGGGATATTGTTAAGTGGAATGAAATTCGAAAACCATACAAGGATGATCAGTGGTTGAACAGTATTAAACGAGCTCGAAATGTGACATTACATCAAAAGTCTATATTTAATGGAAGTAAAACTAGCATAGGTCTTTTTAGAGGAAGAAGACTAAAACTTGCATATAGGAAGGATATATCTGGCGATATAACTAGTGCTGAGATTTTAGAAGCCTGGACTAATAGCGAGCCTGGTCGCACGTTCTTGGATGATGAACATACAGCTATAGGTGAGCAATATGGAGTACAGCGTCAATATTGGATACGAGAAATAAGTAATAGCGAAGATGTTTTAATGTCTATTAGGCGTGCAATAATTAGGGCACATGATTTATTAATTGATGCACACAAAATGTATAATATGGACATAGAAGGGATCTCTGATGATTGTCTGAAACCAGAAGAACTTGCTAAAATAAATGTATTATTAGAAGGAGATCTTGACCCTACTTTATATAAGAAGTGGGGGTGGTAAGTATAATAGTATATAAGCAGATTGGGTATTTTCACTACAGTTAGTGCTTGACTTATGCAGCTTCTTGTACTTAGATTTACTGTTATCTTGATTGTTTAATTTGTAATAAAACGGAGATCTTACTGACTGGTTGCTGGTATTACTCTTTATGTCTAAACTGTATATTTGATATTGGAATAAGTCTCGATAGATATTTAAAGCAAAATTACAGACCTCCTCTATATAGTTGCCTGCATGACTATGAAAGCAGCAACCATACCCCAACCACTGGCTCGGCCGCGACACCTCGCCGCTACTGAGAGCCAGCCGTTGTTTCGGGCGATTGCCCGTCCGCTCATTGACATTGTCGTGCCGGTGTTAAATGAGGAAAAGATTCTTCAAAAAAGTATCACGACACTTGATGAGTATATGGCGAAACACCTGCCGTATCGCTATCAAATCACCATCGCGGACAACGGCAGTCAGGACAAGACGCTGGAAATTGCCAAGAATTTAGCGGAAAAGCACCGGTCGGTGCGGGTGGTGAGCCTAGCGGAGCGCGGTCGCGGGCGGGCGCTCAAGCGGGTCTGGCAGAATAGTTCGGCGGATATTTTGGCGTATATGGACGTTGATCTGTCGACCAGCCTGGATGATTTTCTGCCGATGATTCAGCCGTTGGTGGCGGGCGAAGCTGGTGTAGCGATTGGTTCGCGGCTGATGAAAGATTCTAGAACTAGTCGTGGTGTGAAGCGGGAGTTCATCTCGCGTTGCTATAACAACATTATCAAATGGACGTCAGGCACCAAGTTTAGTGACGCGCAGTGTGGTTTCAAGGCGATCCGCCGGGATGTTGCCGTAAAATTCTTACCGAAAATCAAAGACAATGAGTGGTTTTTCGACACTGAATTGTTGATCAAAACTGAGCGGGCGAGCGTGCCCATTCATGAACAGCCGGTGACCTGGATTGAGGATACGGATAGCCGCGTGAAAATTGTGAAAACGGCCGTCGATGATCTGAAAGGGCTATACCGCGTCAATAAAGAACTAGACAAACGGTCGTGGTTTGAGAAGTGGACACTACCAGTGCTACTGGCGCTGACTGGTGCATTGTATTTGTTTGGCGCACTTCATAATGGCATGGCGAATAGTTACTATGCGGCGGCGGTGCAGGCGGCCAGTCAGGATTGGACGGCGTGGTTGTTTGGTAGTCTGGATGCGGCCAATTATGTATCGGTCGACAAGCCGCCACTAGCGACGATGGTGATGGGACTGAGCGCTCGGTTGTTTGGCTTTTCAAGCTTTTCGATGTTACTGCCAAGTGTACTAGCAGGAGTTGGTTCGGTATGGCTAGTCTATGCGGCGGTGAAGCGGCAGTTTGGCTTTATGAGTGCGGCAATCGCTGGGATGGTATTGGCAATGACACCAGTGGCAGCACTAATGTTTGGCTTCAATAATCCTGATGCGATTTTGACATTGATGTTGACCGCTAGTGGCTACGCGTTTTTACGCTCGCTGGAAGGTAGGCGGCCACTGTTGTGGTTGGGTCTGGCGGGGCTATTCACGGGGCTGGCGTTTAACACCAAGATGTTGCAAGGACTAATGGTACTACCAGCGATGGTACTAGTCTATCTGGTGTTTGCCAAGCCGCCGATCATCACGCGGTTTCTGCACATGATGTTTGCGGGCGTCATCACCGCGATATCGACGCTGTGGTGGAGCGTGCTGGTCTGGCTGACGCCAGCTGGTAGCCGGCCGTGGGTGGGTAGCACTAATGATAACAATATTTGGAGTTTGATTTTTGGCTATAACGGCCTTGGTCGACTGTTCGGTGGGCATGGTGGGGGCGGTGGTACGCCACCACGTGGTGGTGCGGATGGCGCTACGGCACTTCAAGCTACTGGTAGCACTACGCAGACTATGGCAGACGGCGCCAGTATGATGCCAGGTGGCATGGGCGGTGGCCCGGGTGGCGGACATGGTCCAGGCGGTACGGGTTTCGGCGGGCAAACGGGAATTTTCAGGATATTTAACAATGATTTTGGGCCAAATATTGCTTGGTTGTTGGTCTTGGCACTGGCGGGCGGTGGATTATTGCTATGGATTTTACGCAAAACGCCACGAACGAATCGCGGGCGGGCAGCAGTGATTTTCTGGATGCTGTGGCTGCTGATTCACATCGTAATTTTCAGCATGACCAGCGGCGTGATTCACCCGTACTACGTGGTGGTGATGGCGCCAGCAGTGGCGGCACTCGTTGGTATCAGTCTGCCGTTTCTGTGGGGTGCGTATACCAGACGTAAACCATATGCGTGGTTACTGCCGGTGCTGGTTGGCGTGACGGTAGTGACTACAGTGATTATCCTCGGTTACGCTGGCACGATGACGTGGCTGATGTGGATAGTGGGCCTATTCGGCCTGGCGGGGATGATTGGATTATTAGTCAATCTTTACACGCCGCGCCGGTGGCTGCAAAACTCGGCAATCATCGCTGCCCTAGCCACCTGCACGCTCGCTCCGACGGTGTATACCCTAGCGACAGTCAACGTCGTGCACACTGGTAGTATTCCGACGGCCGGGCCGAGTTCGACGGCGATACAGGGTAGTAATAACGAAACATCACAGGCCGATAGTCAGTTAGTGCAATATCTCTTACGTAATCAAAATGGCGCAACCTGGTTGGTAGCAGTAGCCAGCGCCAACGAGTCGGCGGCAATTCAGCTGACCAGTGGCCAGCCGGTGATGGCGGTCGGTGGATTTAACGGTAGCGATACGCCGCTGACGCTGGAGCAATTTAAGCAATTAGTGAAGGACGGCAAGGTCAACTATTACGCCATCAGCTCACATGGTCATGGCGGCGGTAATAATGAAATCACGGCGTGGGTCAAACAGACCGGCACCGTCGTTAATTATGGAGGTAGCGATGTAACACTATACAAATTATCTAGAGAGTAAACTAACGAAAGGAGAAATTATGGCAATTTCACAAACCAAACAAGCACAGCTCACCACGCCAGAAGCGGTATATGATCAGCCGCCCGCGCCACGTCCGAATGGCACGAATTCTGGCAAGAATGGGTTAAGTGCCGGGGCGATCACCGGCCTAGCGGTCAGCGGCGTCGTGGCCTGTGCACTCAGCTTTGTCGTCGGTATGCAGGTCGGCGGTTCGCAAAATGGCGGTATGAACAGCCAAGCTGGTGGCCCGCCAGGTATGAGTCGAAGTCAGAATGGCCAGCCAGGCGGGCCAGGTGGACAAACGGGCGGTGCACTGGGTGGTGGTCAGAGTCAGACTGGTCAAAACTCACAAACGCCAGCGACACAGAGTAGCAACGGTGCCGTACAAAATAACCAAGCCACCCCGTCGGATCAAACCGGTTCAGCACAGCCGCCAACCACCAACACCGCACCGCAGACCAATTAACCAGCGGCGAACTAACACAAAAGCAGCGTCTACCTCCTCGGGCGCTGCTTTTGTGTGCGGTAATCTGGAAGGTGACCGCGGGCTCTACCTGGGTGATAGCAAGTTCTCGGCCTCGGCGCGCGGGCGAAACTAGCTATTGAGCAATATCCGCGCCGCAACCCTTTACAGCAAAATTACAGATTGTTTGGCTATCATGTACTTATCACTAACAGAAAGGATGATCATGAACAAGGTGCAAGCAAACGAAATCAACTTAACCACTAACGAGGCGCTGGTATTGCAACAAGTCTACGAAGACGGCGGCGATGATGCGGCCATGTTGGCAGTACAAATGGGCATGCCACGTCGAACGGCGATGAATGTACTAGCGGACTTGCGGCATAAAGGACTGATGGCAATCGACCAAGCCTATGGCGACGCCTGGGTGCGACTAACGACGCGCGGTAAGCGGCTGGTACAGCGAATTTGGCCAGAGATGCAGGCAATAGTATACTAAAGAATATGAGATATATCCTGTTGCTTCGAGGTATCAATGTCGGCGGTAAAAATAAAGTCTCCATGAAAGATCTTACGGCAAGCCTCGAAGATCTGGGATATCAGCATGTCGTCACTTATATCAATAGTGGTAATGCCATATTTGATACTGATGATGACCTGACGACAGTCAAAGAAAATATTGCTGTCATGTTAGGGCGTTTTCCGTTTACTATCAAACACGTCATTTTGACGAAAGATGAGTATTTAAACGAAGTATCTAATCTGCCAGAGTGGTGGCACCAGCCCCTGGCGCGGAAAGATGTATTATTCTATACCGATGATGTTGACCCTGAGAATATGAAAGATAGGATTAGCCAAATGCCGCTTCATGATGAGATCGTTCATTTTGGCAAAAAGGCGGTCTTTTGGGGCAAGTATACGGAGAAAGAATTTTTGCGTACCTCATACCATAAGTTATTGATGAAAGAAAAGTTTTATCCACTAATCACTATCCGCAATGGGCGAACATTTGATACGTTAGGCGAGATGCTGGGGTAGGTTATACGAATTTTACAGATTGAGCAGTATGAGTAGAGATAACGCAAAGGCAGTAATTTTTGATGGTGACGGCACGCTTTGGCGGCCTACTGGCGCGGATAAAAATTCCCGGCCAGATAGTATCTATAAAGGTGATCAGGTTGAGAGACATAGCCATAACAACTTAAGCTTAGTCGATGGCGTGTATGATTTCCTGAAAAATCTTCGGGCTTGTGGATATAAAATATTTATTGTTTCAGCTCACCCCGTCCCAGGGCCAGAAGCACTTGAAGAGTTAAAAGCCAAAATTGTTAATCTTAATATCAAGAGGTTTGTTGATGGGTTTTTCTGTTCGGACGGTAGCGATAGGAATGGCAAAACGTATGTGATACGATATATTGTACGAGATTTTAATCTTGATGCTAGAAATGTATATATGGTCGGCGACAGCTACTATTATGATTACGAAGCTGGCATTAACGCTGGGGTAAACAGTTTTTTTATAAAAAACGACTATTGTAAGCAGCCTATACCATTACCAGACGATGTGCAGATTATTGATGTGATTACGGATTTGGCGGTGGAGTAGTATCGTCCCAAGCGATCTGGTACTAGCGAGATAGATTGACCGCTAATTGAGTCATTGGCACACCGCCTACTCCCCGATCAAGTCAATCTTTGCTATACTATTTCATATGGCGAAATTATTTTCACAACATCACCATCATCTCCACGTGTAAGCAGGAGGTGTTTTGTTGCTGTGTTATGCCTCCTGCGGGAGGTTTTTTGATTGATTAATTTTAGGAAAGGAAATGTATGATACCAGATAAATTAAAGCCAGGTGATGAAGTGAGAATAGTTGCGCCGGCGCGCTCAGCGAGCGATATTGACGAAAGAGTTTTAGATCGGGCGAAAGCGGCGTTAGAATCACTGGGGCTAAAGGTTACGTTTAGCAAAAATGCTTTTTCTCGAAATCAGCGAGGTTGTCCGATGGACGACGAGAAGGTTGAAGATTTACACGAAGCGTTTATGGACGAAAACGTGAAGTGTATTCTGGCGGCGATTGGCGGATTTAATTCCAACCAGTTGCTTGGTAAAATTGACTGGCAAATTATTAAAGACAATCCGAAGATCTTTGGTGGTTTTTCTGATATTACCGTTCTTAATCACGCGATTTTGGCAAAAACTGGGTTGGTGACCTATGCGATGCCGAATTTTTATTGTTTTGGTTTGCCGCCAGAAGCCGATTATTCGTTGGAGTATTTTCGGCGGTGTTTGTTTGCCAATCAGCCAACAGAACTTGTCGTTCAGCAATCGGAAATATTTTACGATCTTCCGTGGAATTATGATGAAGCTTCGCCGCGCCAAGCTTTGGAAAATAATGGACCGCGAGTCGTGCAGAGTGGATCGGCTGAAGGAGTAATGATTGGTGGTAATTTGTGTAGCCTAAATCTATTGAACGGTACGGAATATTTTCCGAAAATTGAAGGCGATATTATTTTGTGTATTGAAGACGATAGCTATGATTCAATCCCTGAAACGTTTGAGCGCCACGTGCAGGCGTTGATGCAACAGCCTTTCTTTCGTCAAGTAAAAGCAATTTTAGTTGGGCGTTTTCAGGGCGAATCTCGGGCGACTGACGATATGATTAGCGACATCATTCTTTCAAAGAATATCGATCCCACGATTCCAGTGGTGGTCAATCTCGATTTTGGCCACACTGACCCGAAGTTCACGTATCCGGTGGGTGGCAGGTGCAAGGTTATAGCGGGAGATGATATTAAAATTGTCATTCGTTGCGGTGATTAATTTCTTTTTGAGCGGGGAGCTTTCAGCAATTTTTCAGATCTATGTACTAAAGTCGAGAAAGAGGATAGTTAGCTAATGAGAATTTTACTAGTAGAAGATAACGTGGCGATTGCGCGGTCGCTGAAAGAGGGTCTGGAGGATGAAGCTTATGCGGTCGATGTGGCGCATGACGGCGACGAGGGCTACCGAACGGCGACGGCGGACGACTATGATGTAATTATTCTTGATGTGATGCTGCCGGAAATGAATGGCTATGAAGTGTGCCGGGCGCTGCGTCAAGACGGTAATCAGACGCCGATTTTGATGTTGACAGCGCGTGATACCGAGCGGGATATTGTCGAAGGCTTGGGCATGGGCGCTGATGATTATCTGGCGAAGCCGTTTAGTTTTGAGGTGTTGTTGGCACGTATTCGTGCTCTGCTGCGTCGTCCGAACGAAAAACTGGAAGAAATTTTGCGGGTTGGTGATTTGACGCTTGATCCGAGTTTGAAAAAAGTAATGCGGGCGAATCAGGAAATTAGCCTAACCGCCAAAGAATACGCTGTGTTGGAATATCTGATACGTAACGCCGGCAAGGTTCTGTCCAAGGAGCAAATCATCTCGCACGTGTGGGATTTTGATGCTGACGTCTTGCCGAATAACGTTGAACTATTCATCATGTTTTTGCGCCGCAAAATCGATAAGCCATTCGGCTCAAAATTGATCTACACCGTCCCGGGCTTTGGCTATAAACTGGAGGATAAATCATGAAACAGCAGCGCGTTAGACGCCTGGCACTGAGCTATCTGGCGGTGATCATGACGTTGTCGCTGGCCTTTAGTGTGATTATTTATGCCATCACTTCCGTGCAATTAAGTCGGCCGTTGCCGCCAGGCGAACACGCTCAGCAACTGCCAGAGCTTATCGAACGTCAGTTTAGTCGCCGCCTGGAGCGGCGCAACCGCGAGACGCGCGGGTCGGTGATCGTGTCGCTGGAGGCACTCAATAGCATGATGTTACTGGTTGGCTATTGGCTGAGTGTGCTGCTTGTCCCGAGCAGTTGGATGAGCAGCCATATGACGACTGGTTGTAAAATCCACAGGCCAGTGACGGTGATGCAGATGAACTGGACGATTGGCTGGCGGACTTGCGGCATAAGGGATTAATGGCAATCGACCAGGCCTATGGCGACGCCTGGGTGCGGCTAACCACACGTGGCAAACGACTGGTGCAGCGAATTTGGCCGGAGGCGCAGGCGATGGCTGTTTAAGGTTTACCTAACCTAAAGATTTTATTGTAGTTTGGTAGGTATGTCTAGCAGAAACACCTTTATAGGCTGTGATATAATTTTACTATGACACCGCTGCTGGCTAGGATTTAAGAAAAACTATAAAAAAGATATAACACTGTAGGAATTATGAAAATCTGGCACTCAGGACGAGAATCAAAATTACTCGACGATATTATCGCCGGGCGGAAGACGGTTGAAGGTCGATTGAATCGCGGAAAGTTTGCCGAGTACCGAGTCGGCGATAAGATTCACCTGCGCCGCGATATTCGCGATGCCGAAGGAATACTACACGACGGCGAACCAGATCAAGCACGCGTGGAGATTATCGCTATCCGCCACTACAATTCCTTTTTAGAAATGGTGCAGGCCGAGGGTTACCACCGTGTTATTCCGCGCGCCACCAGTGCCGAAGCTGCCGCTGCCGAATACAACAAATATTATTCTGCTGCTGACCAAAAACATTATGGCGTGCTAGCAGTGGAAGTTCGCTCATTGCTTTAATCTTTCAGTATGGCTATAATATACTGAAACCATAGCAAATAATGACTATGAAAAGGAGTCGTTATGAGTGATACCTCACCGCTGATGTTACACGGACTTACCAAGCGCTTTGGTCATAAATTGGCAGTCAACAATGTGTCGTTGGAGCTGCATGAAGGCGAGGTGTTTGGGTTTCTTGGACCCAATGGTGCGGGTAAAAGCACGACGATTCGGTCAGTGATGGATTTCTTAAGGCCGACGGATGGCTGGGTAGAGTTGCTGGGCGGACGGAATTCTAAGGAACGAACGGCGCTTCATGATCAGGTTGGGTA
>CAUPXR010000016.1:0-9892 GCA_963515225.1 uncultured Candidatus Saccharibacteria bacterium
ATTATGTATGCTTCCCAAGCATGAGACGAGGGTTCGACTCCCTCTACCCGCACCAATTCACTCAAAGCGCAAAAGCGCTTTTTCTTTTTATCGCGAATTACAAATTTCAGTAAAATTCACATCATTAAAAGGTCTATGATCCGTGAAAATAAAAACTTGTGAAAAAGTTACCAAAACCCCTTGAAAAAACATAAGCGTAGTCCTACAATAGAATAGAGATGAAGATTTTGATGCTTGGGTGGGAGTTGCCTCCGCATAATAGCGGCGGTCTTGGTGTGGCCTGTTACCAAATGTCAAAAGCGCTCGCTTCCCAGGGCGTTGATATTGATTTTGTCGTTCCTTATTCTGCCAAACATCCAGGTATTGATTATATGAATGTGTACTCAGCGACGCCGCTGCCGCCAAATTATTACAATTTGGGCGCATATGATCACGGCACGCCGGAAGACCGGGAAAACGCCAAAGACGAGCACGGCTTATCGCCAATGCGGGCAGTGCAGCGCCGTTACGGCAAGTTCGTCCGGCAATTTGTCCGTAAACATCCGCCAGACGCTATTCACGCTCATGACTGGCTAACGATGGAGGCTGGTATTATCGCTAAGGAAAACAGTAATGCTCCTTTGATTGTGCACGTACACGCAACAGAATTTGACCGCTCGGGCGAACAGCTTGGTAATCCGCTGGTGCACGAGATTGAACAGCACGGTTTGATGATGGCTGACCGAATCATCGCCGTTAGTCAAATTACCAAAGACATAATTGTTAAGAATTACCACATTCCGCCAGAGAAAATTGAGGTTATCTATAACGCCATTGACTTGGCTAGCCTGCCGCCGCACGAGTACGATATCGACACCTACAAATACCTTGAAGACCTGAAAAGCGACGGCTACACGATTGTCGGCACATTGACGCGGCTAACAGTACAGAAAGGACTAACTTACTTCGTGCGCGCTGCTTCGGCGGCATTGAGCAAGTACGATAAAATCGCTTTCGTCCTATCAGGCAGCGGCGAACAGCGAGACGAGCTTATTACGCTAGCAGCCAGCCTGGGGATTAGCGATAAAGTGATTTTTACCGGATTCGTCCGCGGCAAGCAATGGCGCGATATATACCATCTGATCGATGTGTTCGTGATGAGTTCGGTATCTGAGCCGTTTGGACTAACCGCGCTGGAGGCAGCTCATCATGATACTGCGCTATTAATTAGCCGCCAATCCGGAGTTGGCGAGGTATTAAATAATATTATGCGGTTTGATTATTGGGATGTTAACCGACTGGCTGATGAAATTGTTAATATTGCCCAATCTGCAGCATTACGAGAGACGCTGAAGAAAAACGTGAAAGATGAATACGCGAAGATTTCCTGGCAAGATGCAGCGCGCCAGTGTTTAAAGTTGTATAAAATTTCATTATCCAAAGGAGTAATTTCATGAACGACAGGCGCGGCATAACGCTTTACCTTCACGTCCATCAGCCATGGCGGCTACGGCAATACAGTGTTTTCGACACGGCACAGCGGCACGATTATTTTTCAGACGGACACAATCCAGCCCAGAACAACCAGCAAATTTTCCATAAAATTGCCCGCAAATCATACCTGCCGATGAATGCACTGTTACAAAAAATGCTGCGCAAATATCCTGACTTTAAGCTATCTCTCAGTATGAGCGGCACGTTTCTGGAACAGGCACAGCAGTTCAATCCTGAAGTTTTAGAAAGCTTCAAGCGGCTAGTTGCTACGGGCCGCGTGGAGATATTATCAAGTCCGTACCACCACAGTTTGGCGTTCTTTTATTCTTTGCAGGAGTTTGAGACTCAGATTGAATTACACCGCCAGGCTATCCGCCGAATTTTTGGCGTGGAAACGCGCGTTTTAGCAAATACAGAGTTAGCGTATAATGATCAGCTAGCCAAATGGGCAGAGAATCACAATTTCAGCGGCGTATTGGCGGAAGGCTGGGATCCAATTCTGGATTGGCGCAGCCCGAATTATGTATACCGCCCGAGCGATACGGAAAAGATTGGTTTGCTTTTGAAAAATTATCGCTTAAGCGACGACTTGGCGTTCCGCTTTAGCAATCGAAATTGGAACGGCTGGCCGCTGACAGCAGAAAAGTTTAATGCTTGGGCGATGGATTCGCTGCAGCACGCGCCGCTGCTTAACCTATTCATGGATTATGAAACTTTTGGCGAACACCAGTGGTCGGAGACAGGTATTTTTGACTTCTTTGAGAGTTTCGTCGGCTGCTGGCTGAATAATCCTGACAATACATTTTATACCGTTAGCGAGGCGTTATCTGCACAGCGTCCAGTCGGCGAAATCAGCATGCCGTCGCCAGTCACTTGGGCTGACAGCGAGCGCGATTTGACAGCTTGGAACGGTAATGATTTGCAATCCGAAGCCTTGCGATATTTGTATGACTTAGAAAGCAGCATACTATCCAGCGGCGACGAATCGCTAATTAGCGACTGGAGAAGATTGCAAACGTCAGACCATCTGTATTATATGTGCACCAAATGGTTCACCGACGGCGATGTCCACGCATATTTTAGTCCGTACGATTCGCCGTACGACGCCTTTTTGTACTACATGAACGCTATTCGCGATGTTCGCTGGCGATTATCGCAGCAGATACAAACTTAAACTAATAATTCGCAATCCACCTACTTGTTGCCTAAACTGCTGCTGGGTTGTTCGTTTTTCAAATACCAGAAATTTATTCTACATAGAAAAGCTCCTTGCCATAAAACATTCGGCAAGGAGCTTATTTCCGTAAATTAAGCGGCAGCTGTTAGCCTTTGCGGGCTTTGACTTCGTTACGGCCAAGGTTTTTCTTCGTCTGAACGTAAGTCACGTGTTTTCTCTTGATCGGGTCATATTTGCGCAGCGTCAAATTACCCTTGCCTTTATTGGTACGATTTTGCGTATTGATAGTAGTATAGTAAGTCCGGTGCTTGCTTGAATTGCTCACCAAACCAATCAACTTTCGTTTCGTATTCTTCTTTGCCATCTCTTTACTCGTTAAGTTTTATAAAAGTCCTTAACCAATTATAGCATGCATATACGTAAAATACTAGACATTTAGCATAACTCAAACTAGCTCTATTAGGAAACCTATAGTACATTGACTACTTGACACACCTTGCAATGTACCAATATAATACCAGGCATGAACGGAGAACAACAAATTTTTCGTAACCATGATATTCCTCACATAGTAGAGGAATTATCGCTCGCTTCAAAAGTTCCTGATATTTTACTAAATCCAGATGAAGAGGAAGTTCTGTCAATTAGCAATGATTCCAGTTTCCACTCTGCCATAGAGGCTTTAGATAAAAAAGGAATAAGAATAAGCCGCCACTACAATTATAACCCTAAATCTGGCAAATATACCCGCAATATACGCACTCTGTTGTTTTTACCCCACGAAACATGCGAATACAGTAATGACAATATTAAAGACGCGGAGCTCTCGACATCAGTCGTTGCAGTTAGAGCCGAGTGCGATACGAGTTCCGGTGTGCTATTATTGCTCAAGCTATCGCCAAACACAAAACATATGAGAGACGAGCCTAGCAACCTAACCGCTGAAGATCTTGTTTTTGGACACAACTGTCTTTACGGCGGGTTTATTACCGAAAAAGGCGTCCAATGGATGCGTTTTTTCGATAGCGGCAAACGTGTAGCAATTACTGAAATTACTGAACACATCGGGAAAGACAAAGAATACAAAGAAGAGCTTAATCTTGATTTATCTAAATTTTTGAATTCCCGCACCAACAAAGCAGAATCTTAGTACCAACGCGCAACTTCGTCCATCATTCGCCGCGTTTGCGAGTGCGGCTTCTTATTACCATAACCCAGCGCCAGCATCACCACCGGCAGCTCTTTATCGCGATCAACCAGCTTGACATCTTCCAGGATGCCTGTAAGTTTGTCGATTGAAAACCCTTCCATAGCACAGGAATCAATTCCCCGCTCCGCTGCCGCCATCATAGCAAATCCCAGCGCAATATACGCCTGGCGCGCCGCCCATTGATGAAGCTTGTCATCGTCGCCCAGAATCTTAAAATCAGTCTTCGCCCATTTTTTCCAAAACGTTTTATAGCCAGTCCTAACAATTGCGTTCATCTGCGCCACATCGCGCAGCATATGGTCAATATGCCCGTCCTTTCGCGTCAATTCCTGTCCGGTTTTGGCAGTAAAAATCAACAGATGGCTGGCGGTAAACCTCGCAGCGTTAACGCCGGCAGCTTTTTCAATCCTTTTACGAAGATCGGCGTCTTGCGCCACGATAACATTAAACGGCTCAAACCCGTACGATGTCGGCGCTAGGCGAATCGCTTCTAAAATTAGCTCAATATCTTCATCGCTAATTTTCTTTTTCGAGTCGAAACTTTTTATCGCCCGCCGAAACTTCAGCGCCAACTCTATATCTTTAACCGCAATATTTGGTTTGTCCATAATCCCTCCATCTATTTGTAATTATTATACCTTATGCTTATTTGACAGCCAAATTTACCCCGAGATACATTCTTAAAAATTGCTAATTACTCAACTGCAGCGTATGCTTGCATTCCGGATAATTAGTGCAGCCTAAGAATTCGCCATACCTGCCGTGCCGCCGCACCAAAAAGCCGCTTTGGCAAGCTGGACACAATATCGGCTTGCTGAGAATTTCGACATTATTATACGACTGGCTGCAATGCGGATAATGCGAGCAACCAACGAAACTCTTGCCAGTTTGGCTATTCTGGCGGATAATCAGCCTGCCGGTTTTACACCACGGACAGTTAACCAATTCCGATTCGCCGTAACGTCCTTGGACCAGGTAATTGGAATATCGTTTAATCTCCTTGGTAAACAGCGATTCATTTTCCGGTGTTAATAGATAGACCTTATTCTTCGTCCTAGTAAGCGCCACATAAAACAAACGTCTTTCCTCAGCGAAACGGCAGTCTTCTGGCGCGCTCAAAAGCAGCGATATTATCGGATCATCGGTCAGTTTATTTGGGAAACCATACAAGTCGTTTTTCAAATTTAGGACGATCACATTATCCGCCTCCAGCCCCTTGGACTTATGTACGGTGATAAATTTGATATCAACATTTTCAAAGCCAGTAAGTATCAGCGCGCCAGTGGCTTCATTATATTTCTTAACTTCCTTTCTCAACTGGTTTTTAATAACTTTCCCCTTGTTATCCCTCTGGCAAATCACATAGTCCAGATCAAAGCTATGCCGCCCCAACAGTAAAATATGCTGACCTACGCCGCATTCGGCAACAATTTGGCGGATCTGTTCGATAAGCACCGCAAAGGTATTATTCTGATCATACGCTGCAAACTCTACCGGGCAATCCAGCTGCTTGGAAGATTTAGGATTCTTAGCCAGCTGCTGCGGATTTTGCTGGATGAATTTGGCGGAAATATCGATCAGCTGCTGCGAATTGCGGTAAGTCCTTTCAATGAATAACTTTTCATGCTCGCCAACAAACTTGCCAAAATCACTGAATAGCGAAATATCGCTGCCCGTGAATCGATAAATTGACTGCCAGTCATCACCGACGCAAACCAACCGCGCGCCCGAACGCTGGCGAATTTCCATAATCAACTTAAACCTAGCCGCCGAAATATCCTGATATTCATCGATAATGATATAGTCATATACTTTGGCGATACCCTTTTGCCGCACCAAATTAGCAGCTTGATTAATCATGTCGTTAAAATCAATCTCGCCGCGCGCTGATAAAACAGCGTTATACTTCTCAATAATCGGCAGCGCAAAATCTAAAAATAGCTGCCGGCGAGCGTTCATAAATTGGTCGTCGGTTTCGCTGTCTTCCATAAATTTTCGCAAACCATTGGCGGCTAGTCCCCGCGATTTGCTTAAATTGATAAAACTAGTAATTAAGCTAATAATCTCCGCGCCAAACGACGAATCCTGCTTGATAATTTTATCATAGATCTCCTGCTCGCTCAGCGGCTGAAAGGTAACGCCCGATTTCTCCAGCATTTCCCGCAGCTTATC
Organism: uncultured Candidatus Saccharibacteria bacterium; assembly: GCA_963515225.1. Classification (GTDB taxonomy): domain Bacteria; phylum Patescibacteriota; class Saccharimonadia; order Saccharimonadales; family Saccharimonadaceae; genus Nanosynbacter. Next base: position 6,033 of record CAUPXR010000016.1, read on the forward strand.
CAGCAAAATATTATCGCGATTATACCACGAATACGTCTCTAGAAGTTTGGTTCGGTACAGATGGTGCTTGGCGCGTTTTTTATGCATAGATTTCAAATATTGCTTTTCCTGAAACTCCGATAGCCATTTGGCGCGTCCATACTTATCGATACCGAAATGCTCCAACCAAATATCATAATCCGTCAGATAAAAATCCGACCGGTACATATGATCGCCGTGCGGATACGGTTTTTCATATTCATAATTCACGCCGTTTAAGAATAAGAAATTAGCAATCATCAACTCCTCGACGCTTTTAACGCGCTCGCCAGAAAATGTATCAAGTTTGTTTTTAGTAATCCGCTGGCTACCGGAAGTATTGGCGTAATATTTCGACTTTAACGTTTCAAAATCTATGCCGTTTTTAATATCAAGCTTCTCGCCAAGCGAATCAAACGCGTCATTTTCCTCGGGAATATTCAAGTAGCAAGCCATAAATTGCACGAATGATTTAAGCGCAGAATCATGATGTAAAATATCATTTTTCAAAAATTGCTTGATAGTTTGGTACAGCAAATTCTCGTTAGCGACGGCCGGCGGATTATTCTGAAACTGCTTGATATAGTCATAGCCCAGCTTATGAAAAGTCGTTGCCTTGGTTTTCAGACCCAAATTACGCAGCCGCTGGTTTAACTCCTCGACAGTCTTGCGAGTAAACGACAGCAGAAGGATTTTTTCTGGATCAATATTCTTTTTCTCAATCAGATATTTTACTTTTCCTAAAATCGTCAGCGTTTTTCCAGAACCAGCGCCAGCGATAATTAAATTAGAATATTCATCGGTGATGATTGCCTGGCACTGCTGATTGTCCAGCGACTTGCCTTCAATATCGCGAAAGAACTCGCAGTTGAGTTGTTTCTGCGCGGCGACATATTTCTGATTGTAATTTTTAATGAACTCTGCAAAGTTTTCATAAAGACCGTTAAATTGGCGAACACGCGACTGTTTTTTATAAAATTTAGACTTACCCCGGAAAAAATCGCTAGTCTCCTCGTATTTTTTCAGAATTTCATCGCGTTTTTTCCATGTTACATAATCATTGAAATGGCTAATTTGCTCTAAAAAATCATCAATATTATGCAGATTTTTAAGAAACGCTAAATCTTGATATTTTTCAACTTCCCGCAATTTCTGAGTTTGGAGAAACTTAATTATAATGACGATACCGACAAAGAGTAAAAGCGCGGCTACTGCCCCAGCCATTGTTAAATCACTTGTTTATTTTTTAGTATAATTTCCTGCTCTTCGGGCGTAAATCGCCGAGATTCGCGCATTTTTTGGTAAGATTTGTTGCGCGTCCAGGCGTCGATATGCTCGTTTTCTAATTCAGCCAGCGTCAGATCAAAAAAGTGTACCGCCGCCGTCGCATACAGCCAGGCCAGCGTCATTTTGACGTAATAGCCATCGTGTTTAATCCCCCGCAGCGCTGCGAAAACCTGATCGATGTGTAATTCATCTAGGAAATTAGTCATCAAAGAAACTACGCCGTAGCGCACCGTGAACTCGGCTTCACTTCGCAAGCATTCCAGCGCAAAATCCCACCAAATATCGCCAGCGAACCGCCGCTTTTTCTCGACAAATATATCAATATGCGCCCACGAATCAACGCACGGCAGGTATTGCTTGGTTAGGTCGATCGCCGTTTGATCATCAAGCCGAGCGTGTGTGATCAGCAGCCCGCATAGCAGCACGTAGTCAAATGATTCATTTTGTGCCGTTAATAATTCGCTAATGTCCGCCGCGCTCATGCCAGGCGCTAATTCCCTCGCCAGCCGCCGCAAATCCGGCACGCGCACGCCGATGACCGGCATCTTGGTATTAACGATACGCTGATTAAAGGCGGCGTAAGTTTCGTTGCCTTGGGTGAGGTTCGCCAATTGAGCTATGACGCGATCGTGCATATTTACAATTCCTCACCGCATAACTCTGCGGCTGCCCGAACCGTATCGTCTAGCGTTGTATAAATTACAGCGAGAGGTAATTCCAAATGAACCTGCGTTTCAATATCAAAACGACGATTATAGTCTGGATCTACACCGACAACTATATTAGACTTACGCGCCAGCTCTTTGCCAAGCTCCAAAAAAGTAATAATCGTCTCGGCGTTAGGAAACCAAAACAATACAACTTTGGCAGACTTCAGGTTTTCAAATTCCCAAATAATTTGCTGGCGCGCCGTCTCGCCAATAGCGGAAATAATCTCATCGCGGCGCGGATTAGCAACAACCAAATCAGTACCAGCTAGCATTTCGAGCGCTTCTTTTTGCCAGTTTGGACTATACGTCACCCCGCCCGCTAGGAAAATATCCGGGGTCAGGTCTTGATTGGATGAAACTGGAGTTTTTATAATCATTGCAAAGTTAAATCAAACGTTGTAATAGAGCAATTCTTTCAAATTCTCTACCTTCTATTCTAGCAAATCTCCAGACATAAAACTAATCGAAAAATTATCATCCGGGCAAGAATACCGCCGCGCATATCATACGGCGACTTCGCGAATATAAAATGATATAATACGAGCATAAATGGAAATATTACTAATTATACTAGCACCACTCGCCCTGCTCGTAATCGCCGGCAGACGTAAACCGGCGGAATCTGCGCGCATTATCAACGACCAGGACGAGCAGAAAAAGCAAGAACAAGAAACCGACGAGCTAATCACGGTAATTTTACCGACGATAGATAATGATAAGTAGAATACAGGCTTAAAATGTATTGCTTTTTGCGGCGTTTTTACACATGATCGAACCCAGATAACTGGGCAAAACACTATTTACAACATTCTTCTTATCCACCAAAAACTTCCAAAAACATATTTTGGTGGATAGGATTTATTTTAAGGCTGTTTTTGGGTGATATAAAAAATCTTTAGGTTTCGCTCAGAAGCTACGCTTTTTTTGTGCATATACGGCAAGTTACTTTATACTATACTATAAGAAGTGGCGTACGTTGCGCCACGGTTTCTGAAAAATTTCTAATTTGGAGCCACGATCGGGGCTTGAACCCGAGACCTCATCCTTACCATGGATGCGCTCTACCAACTGAGCTATCGCGGCATAATCATCAGATAATTCGCTCGTTTCTGCAACTAAAAGAGCCACTATCCGACTGCTTGATTCTAGCATATTAGACAGTTATTTAGCAACTAGCGCTTAGCCGTCTTAGATTTTGCTTTAGATTTGGTTTGGCTGGCCTTTGGCAGCCTCGGCGTTATGAAAGTATCAATCAATCCCCAGGCGATGCCGTTGACTAAAAATGTAACCGCTAATATACCAGAAAAAGACGCCGCCAGATGTGCCGAGGAAACGCTAAATAACGTTGATAATCCCGCGACCACCAGCCCGATAATTGCCAAAATTAAATATGCCTGCTGCAACTTCAACCGCTGGTTCTTTTCGCTGTTCCAGACGGTAAATATTTGTTTTAATAATTCTAACATGCTTTAACTATAGCACACAAACATAAAAATGTCAAACAAAATCAGTTTCATCAGAGAAAAAAGCCGCTTCTGTAAGCGACAATTTTCCGAAAAATTATTCCTTGGTGCTGGAAGTAGGACTCGAACCTACGAAGCCTTACGGCGGGAGATTTACAGTCTCCTGTGATTGCCACTACACGATTCCAGCGTATCATGGAGCCGATTCTCGGACTCGAACCGAGGACCTGCTGTTTACAAAACAGCTGCTCTAACCAGCTGAGCTAAATCGGCGCTTCCATAATTTTAGCAATTTTTAGTACTGCTGGCAATAGCTATTCAGATTATTTGACATAATACCCCCAGGGGGTATATAATAACTTTATGGATACAGCAGATATCA
>CAUPXR010000017.1:0-9424 GCA_963515225.1 uncultured Candidatus Saccharibacteria bacterium
CGGTTAAGGAAGCGGAAAAGCACAAAGACGCTGACGACAAAGACGAGCTAGAAGCAGCAGCCAAAGCACTGCAGGACGCCATCATGCCAATTGGTGCCAAAATGTACCAGCAAGCCGCTGAGGACAAAAAGGCTGATGAGTCGAAGGACGATAAAAAGTCTGACAAGGATGAGCCAGTCGAAGGCGAGGTGGTCGACGAGAAGTAAAGTACTACTAGATAAGAAAGTACTTTAGTCGCTAGTATTAGTAAAGAGAGCTGTTCGAGTGTGAGTAGCTCTCTTTACTTACAAGAGTAATTTTATTGACTATTTTTCTATATTATGCTATTATATAAGAATGGATATGTTCAAAAATCTTAGAGACGAATATCGATTTGTTGGTTTGCCGGATGATAATGCAGATGGCGGTAGGCGAAGGACTTCTAGAGAACGATCTGATTCTGTGTTTGGAACTATTCACCGTGCCGTGGGCTCAGATGTTTTAGGGGTAATTTCTTATGATGATATATCTTCGCCAATCACGTCGCCATCTTTTTATGAAATAGAGAGATCTGCAGGTACTGAGTTGGTTGGAATGAATGAGTATAAGATTATTACTGCAGCACCTGGTGAAAATAAGAAGATTGCCACTTATGGGTTAGAGGGTTGTACGGCTGTGGCTGTGGTTTCTGAATTTGCCGACGGTACGAAGCGAGGGTATATACAGCACTATCCTCCGTTAGGGGAGCAGTTGAGCGGCTTAGTATTGCGGAGAGAAATGGGGGGGGGTGGAACGGCTGTCGCCAGTTAGATGTAAGATGGTTATTATGACTCCTGGCGAATACCGCAAAGACTCTGATGGTAGATGGATAATGACGCCAATGTTTCAGAAGTGTGTTGATAACTTGATTGTAGAAAGCGGCATGAAAAATAGGGATAGAGATGTAAAAGTTTATTCTTATAATATGATCCAGTCTTATCAAGATAGGCACAGACAGGGTAGTCTCATGATAGAATTCAGCTCTGATGATGAGATAACAATCTATACAGAAATGTTACCTGTCAAGTTTGATGAGGGGTCGTAGAGTCCGAGTCTGACAAGGACGAACCAGTCGAAGGCGAGGTGGTCGACGAGAAGTAGCCCTGGAACTTTAGGCTATAAAATTATGATGCTGCGGTTTTATGAGACCGCGGCATTTTATTAAACTTAAGATTTTCCTGTTTCAATTTTTCCCGTGCCAATCTTCTCTGGCTATCTTTGAGCCGTTTTACTGACGCGATTCCGGTTGCTATCAAATGGACATCAGTCGCGGTTGCTAGGGTTTCACGAAGCCAGCGTGGCATATTTTCGCCCAGCGGCGAATCAAGCGCTATATCTGTAACAAGATAAGTCACAGTGCTATATTTACCGCTGAGCGGATCGCTTTTTGGCGAGGCGTCAACGCTGATGGCGCCGTCAGTTTCTCTGGTTATTTTATCGCGCTGGTATGTGACGTAAAGGTCGCGAGCTATTCGCGCTACTACGTGAGACCAAGATATTCGACCTCGGGATCCCATGCTAATTTCCTTAATCCAACGAGGAATTTTATCGCCAAGTAATTGGTCGGCAACGCCGCCAACAGCAGTTTTTCCGCCAGTTCCTCTGGCGATCATGCCGTCAAGCCCGTCGCTGGCTGCAAAGATTACATCGCCAATCGTATCTGTCCATCCGCGTTCGCTGTCTGGTTTGCCAAACTTAACGCCTTCCCGAACCAGTCGCCCGAAAGAAACTGCTGTTGCTGCAACAGCACCTAATCTTTGTTTGGTTGTCATCTTAGGCCACTCTTCGTCGCGCGTTTCTCGATATTTTTTGAAAGCCAGGTTGACTCCCGTTGCTCTGGCGGCTACTTCAGCCATCTTTCTAAAAATGCGCTTAGGGGTTTTTGGATATTCTTTATGCTCTGGTTTACAATTGGTGTCAGATTCTTTCATAGATTAATTATAGCAAACACTAAAACTGTCATAATGTGAAAGCTGAAATATATATTAAACAGATTCACTTACGCAGTTCCAGATAACGCAGGCTCGTTTACTGTTGCACTGACGATGTATTGGGCTGCTGTTATGGCTGACGGGACGGCCAGCTCATCGTAGTCTCCGAAAACCTCTTCGTCAATGCGCGTGCCTATTTCGCGAGCCATAGCTTCGTTAAGAAGTTCAATGTCGATAATTTGACCCGACTGGCGCAGTCCATCGAAATATTGCGCCTGCCAGGCATGGTAATCTTTATCCAACCTGGCTGTAATACGCTCCAAATCGCACATTGGAACTCTGCCAATTCCCGGTCGGCTCAGCGGAGGTATATTATCGTAATTAGCTGGTTTCAGAACAATGTCAGCGCGTCTTTTGGCGTCTATAGTGACGCCAAAAACATTAATGCGGCTAGTTTTCTCCAGTTTGTAAGTCTAGCCAGGCGACACGCCAAGCATCAGGATCTTCGCGCCAATTATCTTTCATAACAGAAATGGCACTATATCGGACTGCGCCGTTCCGCTTATCTTTTAAGGGCAGTATTCCAGCTACGACTGGGACGGAGTAAACATATTCTTCGCCGTTGATTTTGCGTTCTGGTAGAGGGTGTTTGCCAGAGAACCGCCTACTGCGGTCGGAGTCGCCCATCTCCTCCCATTTCATAATGCCAAAGGCGCTGGCAATCTCGGGATCGGTGGCAATGGTGTTCGCTAGTGGTATAAGTTCGGTAATTAATAGTTCTTCTTCTGGCGAGTAAACCCGATGCTCCAATGCCTCGCTGCTGGGCGGCAAAGGATTAAAGTTGCTATACGGCTGCTTTACGGTAGCCAATATTTCGCTTGCCATGGTTTCCTCGCTTCGACTTATATAATTATTTAACAAAGTCTATGCTCCCTATATATCACAAGGCGGGTTAAATGTCAATGATTTTAATGATTTTTCCAAATTTCCTGGTATAATAAAATCATGAGTAGAGATTCGGCTCTTCGGTTTTGCCGTCGTAATCGCTTGCAAATTCTTTGCGTACTATATACGGCAATTCTGACGTTTGGCGTGCTGGTGGCGGCAACTCTATCTGATGATTCGCGCTGGATGGGCTGGAGTCTTAGCCGGCTGGGTGAGACGGTAGTTAACCGTCATTCTGCTTTAGCCTTTAATGCCGGAGTTTTTATGTCAAGCTTGGTGCTTATTATGATAGGTGTTGGCATGTCTAAAGGCTATGTCAAACTGCGGCAGCTGCGTACTGCCAGGGTATCTGTTTGGTTGATAACACTGCTGGCGATTTGTATGATTGGCGTGGCGCTTTGTCCTAACGATACCATGCATACAGTGCACTTTATTTTCTCGCGGGGCGTAGTCGTTATGATGGTGGCTGTCATGCTGATGTTGCCGTCAAGCCTCAGTTATTTAACGCGCCGCCAACGGATGTTGTCGTTTAGTTTTCCGGTTTTTATGGCTTTATTGGCAGCGCAGGGTTATGTTTTGAGAAGTTTTTGGTTTGTAATTGTTGAAGTAATACTTGGGCTTTTTGCGGCCGCTTGGCTGTTTGCAGTCTGTCGCCATCTGGATATGCGCCTACAGGAGCAGAGCGACTAATTTAGCACTCTTGCGCGTCGAGTGCTAAAAGCGTATAATAAACGTATATGAGCAAGCGTGATTATTATGAAGTGCTAGGCGTGTCAAAAACCGCTTCTGAGGATGCGATAAAGAAGGCTTTTCGCAAATTGGCGGTAAAATATCACCCGGATAAACAGGGCGGCGACGAGGCGAAATTCAAAGAAATCAATGAAGCGTACGAAGTTCTGAAGGATAAGCAAAAGCGCCAGCGCTACGATCAATTTGGCCATGCTGGCGTCGGCGGTGCGTCGGGCGGCGGTTTTTCTGGCAATCCGTTTGAAGGATTTGGCGGCTTTGGCGGGCAAAATATTCATTTTGACTTTGGCGATGGCGGCTTGGGAGATATTTTCAGCCAGTTTTTTGGCAGCGCGGCAGGCAGTTCGGGCGGTGGACGTCCGCGCGGGCGCGATATTGAAACGAACATAACATTAAGCTTTGAAGATGCGGTGTTTGGCGTGGAAAAGAAAATTAGCTTGAATCTGGAGGGTGAGTGTGAACACTGTCATGGCAACGGTGCCGAGCCAGGATTTGGCATGAAAACATGTCCGACCTGCAAAGGCGCCGGCCAGCAAACGCGGGTGATGAATTCATTGTTCGGGCAAATCCAGCAGGCGGTTACTTGCGAGACTTGTCGGGGCAAGGGGAAAATTCCGGAAAAAGAATGCTCGGTTTGTCGCGGCAAAGGTACGACTCGCCAGCATCAGGATATTACTGTCAAGATTCCGGCAGGGATTGATGATGGCGCGACCATTCGCTTGCGTGAACGCGGCGAGGCGGCAGCAGGCGGCAGTAAGGGAGATTTATATATCCATATCCGCGTTAAGGCGCATAAAAAGTTCACCCGCGAGGGCGATATTATCCTTTCAGAAGAGCATATTTCCATGGTTGATGCGGCATTGGGGACGGAAATTGACGTGGAGACTGTGGACGGCGTTATTACTATGAAAATTCCAGCTGGGACGCAGAGCGGTACCGATTTCAAGCTATCAGGCCACGGCGTACCGCATTTGCGCAATGAATCGCGCGGTCCGCATATTGTGGGTGTCGTGGTTGATACGCCAACCAAATTAACGAAAAAACAGAAAGAGCTTTTAGAACAGTTTAAGGGAACGAAGAAGCGCGGCTTGTTTTCGTAGTAAAATTTCTCCATGAAAATCCCTCTCGTGCTATACTAAAATTAGCATAAGAGGGATTAGGCATGGAATTGATTTTTCTGTTAGTGATTATCATCGTGATAATTAAGGTGGCGCAGGGAGGCAGCAATCGGCTGTCTCGTCAATCTGAGGATTATCAGCGCGGTTATTGGGATGGCGTGCGCGATGCGCAGAATGGACGTGCAAAAATTGAAGATAGCGACGGTCAAGCCAAGCTTATTACCGAAAATCAGGCTGCAGCTTCGCAGTCTACTGGTCTTGTGCTAATTGGCGACGAAGAGGAAGAGCCTGATGCTGCGCCACCTACTGATGCTGCGCCAGTTGAAGAAGATACGAATATTCCCGACGAAAAGACGCAGATTATCCAGTGGCTATCCCCAGCTAGTAGTAAAGATAAAGAGAAAAATCGTCAAACTACCATCAATGTGGCACTCTATACGGCATCATTATTGCTGACCGCCGGTATATTATTGTTGGCACAAACGATTGAACTTTCAGCGCCGCTCAGGTTTAGTTTGGTCTGGCTGTTTATTTTTGTCTATTATGCCACTGGCCAGGTGTTGTACGCCCGCTTGCTAATCTTAAAGCCGGCCTCGACGGCGTTTATTGGTACGGCGCTGGCTGCTGTGCCGATTGGCGGGTGGAGCATGCATTTGCTTTTGGGGATTGATCCGGCATTGTGCTGGCTTGCTACCTCTTTCATCGGTACTTTCCTATGCGTTGATGCTACAGTCAGGCTCAATAGCCAGCCGCTCGCCTATATTTCGCTGCTGTCGATGTTCACGATGACGACCAGCTTGCCGGCTGTTATGCATGCTCAGTTGATGTGGTATTATGCTGCGGTGCTATTGTTTGGGTGTCTGATGACCTTGGCTGCGTATTTTTCTAATCATTTTCCGCGCCAATTCACCGAGCCGTTGACGCTCATTAATCCATTCATCGTACCAGCAACCTTGTTTATCGCTCTTGGCTCATCGGCATATATGGGCACGCTTGATATTAGCATGCTGCTGCTCACGAGCGTTACTTATTATTTTACTGTGGCTCTCGTCGAGAAATCAAAAAAGATGCGTACTTATGAGTTAACAACAGCGAGGATATTGCTAATGGCGATGACTGCTAGTTTTGCGCTGTACTTATAAACTTATGACAGGCTGGTTATGGGTGTAGCGCTTGGGGTAGCGGCACTTGGTAATATGGTTTGGTCTGTCAGATCGATATATATCCAAAAGCAGCCCGATAAGCAGCACGAAATAGTACTGTGGATTAGTTTCGTTGCGTCGCTGGCTGCTGTATCGACTATAGCTGGCGTCGAAAGTCCGCTAAGAGATATGATTATATTTATCCTGCTGGGTATGATATCGGCAGTAAGTTTTATGGCGCTTGCATTGCTGCGCCGCGCCCGTTTTGGCGGCATGGTAGTAACGTCTGGAATTTTGTTAGTGCCGGCTGGTGTCAGGCTATTTAGCCTCAATCCCATAACAGCCCTGCATGCACATTACTCTATCTTTATGCTTATGACTTTCCTGCCGGTTGTCTGCCGATTATTAGTCTTGAAACGTCCAAATATTACTAAAAGTCAAGCAATATTAGTGTACGGCGCTGCGGCCGCTTGGTGGTTAATGACGGTGTTTATAGCCTTAGCTTTTTTGAATGCTTATCCAGCAGGAGAAGGCATGCTGTATCTGTCAGATTCGGTGGCAGTTGCCGCTATCGTCATGGGTATTGCTGCGTGGCGTGAGAAAGCTTACGGTTTAGTGATTGGTATTCATGCTTCTTTTCTGGCGATAGCGTTGCTGCTGGCTTCTTATTTCAAGATGGCTGGCGAAAATATTGCTATCTTGATGGCGTGGCTGAACGGTTTGTCGTTGATGTTGTTAGTGGAGTGGCTGCATAATTACCGTAGCGAGGCGGCGGTTAAGTGCCGCGAATTGTTGTTATATTCTGCCATTGGCGCGGCTATCTTGATCGTCTTTTCGTCTATTCATCCGGCGGTTTGGCTGCCGTTAGTAGCGCTGCTGTACTATGCGTTTTATCGGCGGCGTGAGAATGGTTATCTGGGCGGAGCATACTTGGCGACGATTGCTTTGGTACTGCTGTTCTTGCATTGGTTGAGCGTGCCGCTAAGCGACAATTTCACCATCACTGCTTGGGTGACGCTTGTCGGCTTTGGGGTAGTGTATTGGTCGCTGGCGATGAATAAGCGGGCGTCAATCACTAGCGATATGACTCTATTGGCTGCTACGGTATCAGCGGTGATATTACCGATGATAAATCTATCGACGACATATGAATTACCGTTCAAAATCTTGGGCTGGTTGGCAGCTGTCGCGGCACTTTATATGGTAGTATATGCTAAGCGGGATTGGCGGCCGATGGCGATATTGGCGCATCCAAGTTTGGTATTGTTGTTTTACTTAACTGCACAATGGCTCGGCGTTAAGCTTGAGCTCATGTCGATCGTTTCGCTGATTATCTTTGCGGTGTTTTATAGCGCCGCCGTGGCTGCGCGAACCAAGAAATTATCAGTTTATTGGTATTATGCATCATTTTGGAGTGCCATTGGCTGGTCAATAACTTTACTGCTGGTGGCTATGCCAGCCAGTGTCACAACCGAGGCGGTACTGCTAGTAACACTAATGTGGGCGGTCAATGGCAGCGCCCTAATAGCCGAGGGAGTGCCGAAGAAGAATATTCTATATTTCGACTCGGGCGTCCTTTTAGTACTGTGCGGTATTTTATTTGCTATTCATATGCTAATTGCGCCTGTTCACGGCATAGTGGTGCCATACCTGTGTTCAGCGGCAATTCTTTCAGGGGCGGTGATGTCGTGGCGCTGGCTAGGGTATGCTCAGATATCTACCATTGCGCACTTGGTGCTGGCACTCGCTGTGTTTAGTTTATCGACCCTTGTTCTGGCGTTAAGGGGAGATAATGCTATGGAAATATTGTTCCTGATTGAGCATTCGCTGATGGTTATCATCGGCTTGGCGCTCGGCAGGCGGCTGATTACTATCTGGGGTGCTGTCGGCGTGACGCTGGCCTTAATCTACCTGTTGTCAGGCTATGCTTATGCGCTGGCTATTCTAGCTGGACTATCGATTATCACGGCAGTGGTGGTTGTGGTAGCTAGAGGGCAGAGAAATAAGCAGAAAAAAGTTGCAAAGAATAGCGTCAGAAAAGACAAAAAAAACTCCTGAAAATAAGTAAAGTAAGCTATAACGCAGAGGTCGTTTTTTATAGCACTATTGCGGGTTATTTGTTTTATTCTTCTTCGTCGTAATATTCACGCTTAAGCTCGCGCATTGATTCTGGTATCCTAGACATAGGCGGGATGATAATGCGGCCTCTGTATTTGCTTTTTGGCGGTTTGTTGCCATGCTTTGATATTATCAGTCTATTTAATGCCGCGCGTCCTAATTCTGATAGCCGCTTAAACGGCGTGGGGGGGCGGTATCTGTATGTTCAGGGCTTGAGGATTTACAAGTCTCCTTGTGCCGACGGAGACCTGCTTGCGGATAAATTCTTCCTCTCATTATTCTCACCATGTGTCTATTGTAAATAAGTTTGCTAATTAACACAACCAGCAATTGAAATGTACTGCAATTTCTTGCTATATTTTATGAAATATGTTATAGTTAAAAAGCATGGACAAGGAGCCGTTAAAGACTGAATCTGAAGAATCTTCTATAGAGGAACTTTATAGCCAGCTAATTAACTTATTGCCAAAAATAGTTGCTGTTTTTACTCCTTCAAACCGTAGCGAGCAAGAAGAAAAGTTTTTGTCTGGCGAAGTTAGGAATCCTCAGTTTGTTTATGAAAAACTTGACAATGGTAATTTTGATGAAGCTTTAACAGCAATACAACAACTCGGTGAAAATATATTGCGTAGTCCCGATTTGCCGCCAAAACACCGAGCGATTTACGAAGAATTTATTAGAAGTTATAGCGAGCAAACGAAGCTGATCCGCTGCGCTCAAGAGTATCATAGCGCTGAATCCAGTAAGGATAGGCAAGCTGCTGCTAGCGCGTACGAAAATCTGAATCAGGAAATTTATGGCGTTCCGGATGAAAAAACCTACCGCTCGCTGCTGGGTGAAAAGTTAGGTCAGATTGCTGATAAAAAGCTAACTGGCGCCGCCGATGAATTGCGCGGGGAATTATTTCAGATGGTTAAGTTTGATTCTGATCAAGGCGCGCCAGAAAGATTTCGCCCGTCAAACGAGACTGTCGAGTGGATGAAGGGGGTCGCAGAGTCCTTGTACGGAAATATGTTAAAGCATGTTCCAGAAAATCAAGCAAACTTTAATCCTAATGAAGTAGACTCAATATTTACGGAAATAATTGAGCAGGAATTTGGCGAGGCGGCAGCAGATTGGTCAGTTTCTGTCGAAAAAGCCACGGTTATAAACGTTAACCTTTTCGATAAAACAATAGCTATTCCAGATAAAAACATGCTGCGCTCTCGCGAAAAAGTTAGATCGTTGGTGGTTCATGAACTTGGGGTTCATATGCTGAGGGCGATTACCGGCGGAGAAACTGATGTGTTTCCTCTGGCTAACGGTTTGAGCGGTTATTCTGACGCCGAAGAGGGTTTGGGTGTGGTGATGGAGCAGGCTTTGAACGGAGAATTTGCTGAGCGCGGCGTTGACCACTATATTACAG
>CAUPXR010000018.1:0-9338 GCA_963515225.1 uncultured Candidatus Saccharibacteria bacterium
AAGGATGATGTTCGTTATAAGCCAGCTACAGCCGCTCTAGATATGGAAAATATACCAAAGCTTACCACTCCGCGAAAAGTTGTTATGGGAGTGTTCGCTATTACATTCGTGTTAATGATTCTTTCATTGATTCCGTGGGGAAGTTGGGAGATTACTTTCTTTGACGACATGTTTAAGCAAGCTTCAACTTTGCCAGTTATCGGTGCATTACTCGGCGTGGTTCATAGTGCCGCCTTTGGCGAATGGCTGTTTGGTGAAATCACTACGCTGTTCTTGATGTCAACTATTGTCATAACTGCAATTTACTATAAAGAGTTCAAAAAAGAAGGCGTTTTCCCAGTTGACACATTCATTGATGGCGTGAAGGATATCTTGCCAGTTGCTTTGATCATCGCAGTAGCAACGGGAGTCTCTGTCGTGATGGCCAATGGTGAAATTCAAGACACTATCATTAGTTGGGGTGAAGCATTATTGAAAGATGCTGGCGGTGGTGTTGTCGGTGTGTTGGCATATCTGTTCTACTTGCCAATGTCATTCATTGTGCCATCATCGTCAGGTTTGGCAGCAGCAACTATGCCAGTTATTGCACCAATTGCTGATCTGGTTGGCTCAAGTAAAGAGGTTATGGTGGCCGCCTTTGCTACGGCGTCAGGTTTAATTAACATGATGGCGCCAACCATCGCTTCCCTTATGGGTGGTTTAGCATTAGCTGGCGTGTCGTACCGCGACTGGCTGAAACGTTCAGCACCAATCATGGCAGTATTCGCGATTATTAGCGTTGCGGTTATTGCAGCGTTTGGAGCGTTATAGTTTTATGGATAATAAACGTACAATAGTAGTCGCACTCGGAGGCAATGCCCTGCAAAAACAGGGCGAAGCCTCATCCGCGCAGCAGCAGCGGGTGGCTGACGAGACAGTTCGCCAGCTTTTACCGCTTATCCAGGCAGGTCATAATGTGGCAATTGTTCATGGCAATGGACCGCAAGTCGGCAATATCGTCTTGCACGAAGAAGCGATTAACACGGCTGATGTGCCGAGCTTGCCGCTGGAGGATTGTGGCGCAATGAGTCAGGGCTTGATCGGTTTCTGGCTGCAGCAGGCGCTGCACGATGCGTTCGCGTCTAATGGTATTGACCGCAGCGCAGTTAGCATGATTACGCAGACCATTGTCGATTCAAGCGACCCGGCCTTTCAGAATCCGACCAAACCAATCGGGCCGTTTTATTCCGAGGAGGAGGCTAAAACTGTCGCCAGCGAGCGCGGCTACACGGTGAAAGAAGATGCTGGCCGCGGCTGGCGGCGCGTCGTACCTTCGCCGAAACCGCAAACCATTGTCGAGGCGGATGTTATAAAATCGCTGGTTTCTACTGGCGTGACAGTAGTTTCGACTGGCGGTGGCGGTATTCCTGTTTTGCAGGACGAAGCCGGACAATTGAAGGGCGTGGCAGCAGTGATTGATAAAGATTTTGGCGCTGCCAAATTGGCGGATCTTCTGGACGCCGATACGCTGTTGATTTTGACATCAGTTGATGCTGCTAAGATTAATTTTGGCAAGCCGGACGAACAATCGCTTGAAGAAGTCTCGGCGGCAGAATTACAAAAGCACATTGACGACGGGCAATTCGCAGCCGGCTCTATGCTGCCAAAAACCCAAGCAGCTCTAAGCTTCTTGGCTGGCGGTACCGGACGTACAGCAATTATTACTTCGCTGGAAAAGACCGCCGAAGCGATTACCGGTACGGCAGGTACGCGGATTAAATCGTAGCTTGTAGATTTATCTAAAATAAAGTCTCCTCGTTTTTTCGCGAAGCGGGGAGATTTTAGTACGGCAAACTATAATCAAGATTGCCAAAGCATAACAGTTTATCGTATAATTTTCTCATGGTGGTGGGCTACTTTGAACGGCGATCGCTGTCTGAAAATTTGATGCAAACCAATATCATGCACGCAAATTGCTGGGTGCATGTTAATGGCAAGCTTGCTGATACGGATATAAGTGATCTGGCAGACGGTTTTTCGCTGAATCCTAATATCATTCGCGATGCTGCCGACGTCCACGAACTGCCGAGAGTTGAACTTTCCGGCGGCGTTGAATATATTTTCGCCCGCGTACCGCTCGGCGCGGTTGATTCCGGCAAGACCGTACCGTTCCTGATGATTATCCATAAGAATCACTACATTACGATTGCGCCGCAAGCGAAGTTTTCGCCGCTTGATGTCAGAGATTTTTTGGCAGCAACTACTGAACGTCCAGCTGGCATTTTTAGCGCAAATCTGGCGTATATTATTTCGCAGTACGAACAGCGCGTCCATTCGCTGACCGAGAAAATTAGCGGCGCCAGGCAGCGGCTGAGCCGGTATGAGGTGCAAAATGCCGACTTTATTCAATTTGTGGCCATAGAAGGCAGTCTTAACGGTTATCGCAGCAGCCTGGAAGGTATTTCCAGCGTGATAACCCAATTGAGGGATAATCGCCACGGTTTATTTAATACGCGCGATTTGGAAGACCTTGAGGATATCGACTTGCATATTCGCCAAATCTTGGTGGCTATTAGCTCCAGCGTGCACACGATCTCCAGTATCCAAAGTGCCTACTCGACAATTGCCAATAATGTCTTAAACCAGCGCATGAAAGTTTTGACCGCCATTACGATTTTACTGGCGATTCCGAATGTTTTTTACGGTATGTACGGTATGAATATCGGGCTGCCGTTTCAGCACGAGCCTTGGGCGTATGTGGGAATTGTCGGCTTTACTATAGTATTAATCTTGTTTGTGTCGGTTTTTGCCAGGCGAATTCGTCTGTTTTAGCTCAAAACATATGGCGCATTCCGCTTGACGCGTCTAAAATCGTTTGGTAATATTGGTGACGTGTCTCGCGCCGAAGCATTCAATTGCTTAAAGATGGGTAATAAAGGTCGAAGCGCGTGAGGCTGCGCATAAGTACGAGGAGTACAAAACACATGCCAATAGCAATCAATTTTGTGTCTTCCAGGCGCAAAAAGATAGCCGTTGATGTGGTGCCTGCCGAATGGCAAACATACATAGCACAATAAATAATGTGCAGTCGCTCTTGATTAAAGTAAAAGGGGGACGACTATAAATAAATCCCGCTCCAAAGGCACCGGAGCGGGATTTTGGTATTGATAAGAAATTAATCTTTAATTTCGACGCCAGCGCTTTTTAGAGCGTCTTTGATAGCCGATTCAATTGAGCCAGTATTGTCCATCTGGACATTCTTACCATTAACGTAAAAGGTTGGCGTAGCCTTAACGCCGTGCTGCCGTCCGACTGCCAGATCAAAGTCGATTTTATTCTTTACCTTGGCGCTAGCGATGTCCGACTTATATTGGTTAATATTAAGCTTTAACTGTTCGGCGTACGACTGGAAAATATTGCTGCGTTCGCTGGTGTTGGCGTTATTCCAGGCGTTTTGGTTGGCATAAAGGAGTCCATTCATTTCCCAGAATTTACCCTGTAATCCAGCCGCTTCAGCTACCGCCGCCGCTGCTCGCGCGTTCGGGTGAGAGCTGGCGATCGGGAAATTACGGAAAATCAACAGCGTATTATCCTTATACTTTTCAACAACGCTTTTCGCTTTTGGCGCAGCAGCGCTGCATCCCGGACATTGGTAGTCGGCGTACTCAATGACGGTTACCTTGGCGTTTTTATTGCCGTATGTATGGTCGGCGATGTTGCTATTACGTTTCTCAGCGCCGATTATTTTATTCATACTTTCTTCGGTAATATTGCTAACATCCAGCCGGTCTTGGGTTGACATATAAATCATCCCGGCAATTACCATCCCGACAATTATCATAAAAACTATCCAACTTTTTTTATTCATAGTTCCTCCAAATTACTCTAGTCAGTATAGCATAATATAAGGTACAATTAAACCATGATGGTTGTGCTGCCAGTTGTCTATGTTGTCGTTTTTTTATGCCTTTTGGTGGTGTTGGGAATTCATCCGCAATTATCGTCGCATAGCCGGTTTGAACTGCAGCGGCGGGTACACGCTGGCGATAGCGAGGCAGAGCTGTTGCTGAAGCGCCATATGCTGCTGCGCGATATTTTTTCTTTGCAGCGCGTTATCTCGGCAATTTTATTGGTGGTGCTAAGCGTTATCGGCGTGGAATTATTCCATTGGGCGATCGGCTTTCTCATATCGATTTTAATCGCGCTGGAAGCGGGTGCTTTGGCGCGGGTGAGTTTGTGGCAACAGTATTCGCAAAAATTGTATGAAAAATACGAAGCTAAAATTTTGGCAGTAATTGAAAAATATCCGGCAATATTCAAAACAATTCGTTCAGTTGCGCCGATTCCTAATGACCATTACGATATTGAGTCGAAAGACGAGTTGTTGTCGATGGTTAAGCAATCCGGCGACGTATTGACGAAAGATGAAAAGCGGCTGGTTATCAACGGCTTGAGCTTTAATGAAATTTCTATCGACACAGTGATGACGCCGCGCAGTATGATTGAGTCAGTCAAATCAGACGAGCTGCTTGGGCCGCTGGTGCTGGACGATTTGCACAAAAAAGGCTATAGCCGGTTTCCGGTGGTTAAGGATGACATTGATCATGTGGTCGGTATTTTGTACGTGCAAGATTTGCTGATGATTGACCCGAAGTCCAAGTCGCGCCGCGCGGATGCGGTTATGGATAAGAACGTGTATTATATTCGCAATGATCGCTCGCTGAAGTATGCGCTGGCGGCATTCTTAAAAGTGCAGCGGCATCTGTTTGTGGTGGTGAACGAGTTTCGAGAAACAGTTGGACTGCTTAGTCTGGAAGACGTTATTGAAGCGCTATTGGGGCGGAAAATTGTTGACGAGTTTGACGTCTATGAAGATTTGCGCAAGGCTGCCGGGACTAATCCGCAAAAGAACAACCTATCGACTAAAAAACGCCGCGACGTTTAATGCCAGTTAGCGCCGGCAAGCCGCGTCTATGCAGCTAAGATAAAGGCATTAGGAGACAAACTTTCGTTTCTGTTTTTGGCGGCTGATGGTTTGCCGCGGCGGTTGCGGTATTTTGGCTGGTGCTGCCTCGGCTTTGGCGGTGCTATTGTCGTCGCTGCTGCCAGGGAAAGGCACAGGGTGAGATGAGTTTTTCTCGGCTGACTGTATTAGGCGGAGCAATCTTTGTCCGTCGATAAGCATGATGTTACCCGTATGTTTTGGGTTTTTAGCAAATCGCTTGGCGTCCTCTGAAAAACTATTTATCGTTATGATAAAGGCGAAACCTCCGTTAAGACGGCTGGCAATTGGCTCGTAAAAATCTTTGACAGTGCTGGCCTCAACTGTGCTAATGTTGTGTTTTTTACATTGCACATAACTTTGCAGATTATTTTTGCGCATGATGATATCGATACCGTTATCGCGGTTATAAGGTGTAACTTTGGTCTGGTATCCGAATGATTGGAATATTTCTGCTATGTATTTTTTAAAAGAATAAGCGTCGAGAGTGCGAATTTTCTCTAATAATTCTTGGTCTGCTGTTTTTAGGCTATTTTCTGGTGCTGGCTGATCTACGGCGGCTGGCGCCGGCGCGGCAGATAAAGGCTCGTTTTCTGGGCGGCTACTCGGCTGTTCTTTAATATAGCTATCTGCGGGCCTTCGTTTTGCCTCTTTTAATTCAAGCTTCTTAATCCTCTTAGATAAGGATAAATACAGATAGGCGAGAAAAACCCACAAGCAGACGCTTACAGATAGGAGAATAAACCCACCGCTATTCATAAAATCATTATAACAGCTAATGTGCTATAATAACAGATATGAAAAATAGAGTTTTGGCGGTAAAGACCTCTGATGAAGTTGGAAAAAATATTACAGTGGCTGGCTGGGTGCACTCCCGGCGCGATCACGGTGGACTGATTTTTATTGATTTGCGTGACCATACTGGCTTGGTGCAGCTGGTGATTAATCCTGAGCAGGCGGAAGCGTTTCGTCTGGCGGAGAGTCTGCGCGACGAGTTCGTGATTCATGCCAGCGGCGTAGTGACGGAGCGCGGCGAAGGTTTGAAAAACCCAAATATTGCCAGTGGTAATGTGGAAATTGTGGTGGAAAACTTGGAAATTTTGAACCGTGCTGAAACCCTGCCGATCCAGCCGTTCGCCGAGGAAAACCAAGCGGGTGAGGACTTGCGTTTTAAGTATCGCTACCTTGATCTGCGTCGCCCAAAGATGCAGCAGATGCTGAAAAAACGTGCTGAAATGTACCGCCGGATGCATCAGTATATGGATACTCGGGACTTCATCGAGATTCAGACGCCAATTTTGGCAAATTCTAGTCCCGAGGGTGCGCGCGATTTCTTGATCCCAAGCCGTCTGCAAGAGGGCAAATTTTACGCTCTGCCGCAAGCGCCGCAGCAGTTCAAGCAATTACTGATGGTTGGCGGCGTGCCGCGGTATTACCAGTTGGCGGCGTGTTTTCGCGATGAAGATCCGCGAGCCGATCGACTGTACGGGGAGTTTTATCAGCTGGATCTGGAGATGAGCTTCGTTGAGGACGGCGAGGAGGTTCGCCGTGAGGTCGAACCGCTGATGCGGCAGCTCGCGACTGATTTTGCTGGCAAGAAGTTGCTGGATTTGAGTGGTCTAGCAGTCGGTGACGGCAGTCCAATTCCGCGCATTTCCTACCGCGACGCCATGGAGACCTATGGCTCGGATAAGCCAGATTTGCGCTTTGGCATGGAGCTGATTGAGTTGACCGATGTGTTCGCCAATACCGAATTTGGTGTGTTCAAAAACGCTGAATGCATCAAGGCAATTAGCGTCAAAAAGGGCGCCAGTCTTAGCCGCAAGCAAATCGACCAATTCACTGATATTGCTAAAAGTGAGGGGGCGGGCGGTTTAGCTTACATCACTTACCAAGATGGCGAGGCAAAATCACCAATTGCTAAGTTCTTGAGCGAAACAGAGCTCACGGCGATTAAGCAAAAAACTGGTGCGGCTGATGGCGATGCGGTTTTCTTTGGCGCCGACACTCGCCCAGTCGTCAACGCCGTGCTTGGTCGCCTGCGTAACGAATTTGCCGCCCATTTCAACCTGAAAGACCCGAGTGTGGTGGCCTTTGCCTGGATTATCGATTTTCCGTTCTATGAATGGGATGACCGCGGCAAGAAGCTTGATTTTGGGCACAACCCATTTAGTATGCCAAAGGGCGGCTTAGAGGCGCTGGAATCGGCGACGACCGATACTGAAAAACTGGCTATCGTGGCTGACCAGTTCGACATGGTGATGAATGGCTACGAAATTTGCTCCGGTGGCGTGCGTAACCACAACCCAGCGGTGCTGTACAAAGTATTCGATTTGCTCGGCTTTAGCGAAAGCTACGTCGAGGAAAAGTTTGGCGCCATGCTAAACGCCTTCAAATACGGTGCGCCGCCGCACGCTGGTTGTGCCTTTGGTGTTGACCGCATCCTCATGGAGCTCATCGACGAAACGAACGTCCGCGAAACCTTGGCCTTTCCAAAGAACGGCTCCGGCGTTGACGTGATGATGGATTCGCCATCAACGGTTGATCCAGCGCAGCTAAGGGAACTGGGGTTATGAGCGCAATGTACGATCGACACGAAGTTAGCGTAAAAGTAGCGCTGTATAGCAGCGACGGCAAGCGTGTGCTACTGATGTATTATCCGCACGATGATGGCTTTGGCTTGCCGGGCGGACATATTGACGCTGGCGAAACGCCTGACGTGGAGATAGAGCGAGAGCTGCGCGAGGAGCTGGGTATCACAATTGATGCGACGCCAGCTGATTTCTATATGCGCTATCCGCGAGGTAGTGCCGTCAAAGATCATAAAATTATTCTTGGCTACACGGCCATGGTTGACGGTAACATCGAAATACCGGACCGAGCGTGTGATGGAGGCGAGGAACGTATAGTTTGGCTGACGCGAACAGAAGTCGAAGCTACTGACAAAATTGCGCCAGGCTACCGGGATTTTGTGCTGAGATGGTGGCCGTAAAACGTAATATATCAGGAGTCATAACAAAGCCATGAAATCAATTTCCAAACGAACGCTGAAATTCATTGACTCATGGCTAATGCTGCGCAGCCAGTGGGCGCGCTGGCCGGGATTTACGGTGGCGATAGCCAAAGACAGCGAGGTGGTTTTTAATAAAGCTTATGGACTGGCAAATATAGAAAATAACGAAAAATTAACAAATGGCCACCTTTTTCACGTTGCTTCGCAATCAAAAACATTTACTGCCACGGCCGTGATGCAGCTGCAGGAGCGCGGCAAGTTGCGCATTGATGATTCAGTTACGACACATCTACCGTGGCTGGCGCAGCACAGCGACCAACGTTGGCGCGACGTAACCTTGCGTCAATTGTTGAGCCACTCGGCAGGCGTGATCCGTGATGGCCAGGCGTCAGGCTTTTGGCAGTTCCAAGGAGAATTTCCAGATGAAGACGAATTCAAGCAGCAAATTATGCAATCGCAGCTAGTGTTCGAACCAAATTCTGAATTCAAATATTCCAATTTTGGTTTTGGCTTGCTCGGTTTGGTGATTGAACAAGTCAGCGGCAAATCGTACGCTGATTTTGTGACGGAAAACATTATCACGCCGCTTGATTTGAAACAAACCGCTGCGGAATATTCACAGGAACTTTACATGGCGACTGGTTATGGTAGGTTTGATTTACGCCAGCAGCGCCGTCCGTTTCAGCACATCACAACTGGTGTATTGCAGCCAGCCACGGGATTTTGCTCAACGGCGCATGACTTGGTAAAATTCTTTTCTGCTCTGCAAATTGGCTCAGGTAAACTATTGAGCGATACTTCTAAACGGGAAATGCAGCGCCCATCATGGCAAGTCGCCGACGAAGCAAACGCAGGAAGTTACGGATTGGGTGTTGATATCGCAAAAGCTAAAGATGGTAAGCGGCTCGTCGGTCATAGCGGCGGTTATCCAGGATTTGTCGGCCGTACCTGGTCGCGGATAGATGACGGAATAACTGTTTCGATGTTGGCGAACGCGTATGATACAGCGCCAGGAATAGTTACAAATTCGATATTAGGAATTATTGATCAATTTGGTGATGCTTCTGATAAAAACCGTCGAAAGTTTGAAGCGCGGTTCGTTAACGATTACGGCGTGTATGAAGTTGTTGATACAGAAAAAGGATTGAGGGGCTTATGGTCTAATAATTGGCAGCCATTCAACATGGCTGAAGAGCTGGAAATAGTCGATGACGCCACCTTAAAAATTGCGAAGGGTAATCATTTTAGCTATTTTGGCGAACTGATGAAATATGAGTTTGACGCCAAAAATAAACCTTCCGCCATGTATCGCAGCGGCGCTAAGAATTATGTTAGTTTAGATGG
>CAUPXR010000019.1:0-9182 GCA_963515225.1 uncultured Candidatus Saccharibacteria bacterium
ACATTGCCCTCATGAAGAACCATGCCGCCGATTAGCTGGACATCGTACGGACGCTCGCCGATGACGCGCTTGGCGGCTTCGCGCACCACTGCAAAGGCGTCTGGCAAAATCGTACCCAGCGTTACATTTTTCTTCGTCAGACGTTTTTTCAGCGCCTCCGTCTGCGCCTGCAGCTCTTTGTCCGACAGTTTTTCATATTTTTCAGACAGACCGTTAATTACGTCAACTTGCTTCTGTAGCCGTTTCAAAATCTTCTTCTGCGGATCGCCAAAAATCTTACTCAGCGCCTTTTGTTGTGTCATTGCCATAAACTCAAAACTCCCTCACTTTCAGGCATTTTCAAAAACTGTATATATTGTAACCTTTTTTATCCTAAAATTAAAGAGTACTGAGCACGCAAGATCTGCCATTCATTGATTGTGATAAGTTGCCTATACAACACGTTTACCCAATAGGAACGCACATCCTTACATTAATACAGATAGTTTTCTTAGATATTGTATCGACATATATTTCACCAGAGTCGCTATCCCAACCAGCAATTAAAACACAAGTATTACGATAGATAGTCGAGTCAGTAAATTCACCGGATGATGCCAGTGATAGTGAATAAGCTGAAGGTCGTTTAGATTCTAACGGTAAGATTCCCAGATGAATCCGGTATAACTGGTAGGCAATATAACTAGAAACTGGTATCGTCAGTCTATCTTCTTTTGCTACTTCGACATAATCAGGGCTATATTCTAGTGTATCTTCATTGTTTGGTAACAAAAAAGCTGTCCATTCATATTCATCTTTAGCAGTTGGCAGCAGCCAACTTTCTGTGGTGCTTGCCATAGCTTGGTCCCAATCATCAGTGGCCGAGTCGCTTATACGCAATCCTTCTCTGCGCTTCCCAAACATACTATAACTTACTTCAAGTGGGTTTTTGTCAATGGTTTCGTCCCGTTGAACTGTTGACACGAGTTGACATAATGTGTCCAGAGACAGCGTTAATGGTGCCACTACCAAGTCATAACCTGGCAGTTCTTCTTTCAATTCCGCCAAATACCCAAAATCAATACCACCCCGCGCCAACTCATCTGACGTCGGCATTTTAATATCCGCCCCAGCAAAAATCTTTTCATAACTCTTAAGGTATTGCTTGAACTGTTCTCTAATTTTTGGGTTTACTACGTCCCCCAGTCCAAAACCAACTCCGTCCTTCTCCCTAGCCTCGCTAACAGCGCCATCAAGCGCGCCAAAGAGAGCCGCAGAACCAAAACCTTGACTGGCAGTTTCTTGCCTCTCATGGGCTTTATCCCAAGCGTTCCCGGCAGCGGTGAGAATTTCCGGTGGAAGAATTTCAGGCATACTCATATACTTACCCTAAAAGCCAATCAGCTTTCCTCTGTCTCCTCATCATTTTCTGCCTCTTCCGATGTTTTTCTTAGCATTTCCTCTGGCAGCAAATCATGGTACTTAAGGATATGATGCATCACCTTGCGATCATTCTCGTTCTTGATACCATCCAAAAACGTTTCGCACGCCCGCTTCAGCGATACCACGCCGTAACTGCCAGCAACTTTTCGTAAAATATCCACCATGGTGCGCGGCGCCAGCACCGTTTCCTCCAAGCCGGTACGGTCATCCACCAACTTATCTGTATCAATGAACTGATTATATCCTTCGCCATTAGTGCCGCTAAATACTTGCTGGCTCAATCGAGCCGCTCTCACAAAATCTTCAAAATCCCGCTCGTCAATTTCTGGCGGTAATTCGCCCCGTTCCGTAGCTACAGCCGCCATAGCCAGCTGAGCATTCTCACGCGGATATTCGCCGTAGCTCTTATCGTGGTCAGGGTAACGCACGCGGTTGATATTCGCCCCAAACCGATTCTGGAACTCAACGCTCAAATCATCAACACCCTTGTAGCGTTTGGATTTCTCATTAGCCGTGGCAATGATACAAAAACCCGGATGAACTTCCACAATCCGCCCAGAATCCTCCTGCACCGTAAACTTATCGCCTGGACGCAGCTGCATGATTTTATTCAATCGTTTCAGGAGTTCTGGCGGCATAGCATTGATTTCATCAAGAATGAGCGGCTTACCCTGCTCCATGGCGCGGATAATCGGCCCTGGCACAAACTCGCTGATGCTCGCCCCGTTTTTTTCGCGCAGTTCTTGCTTACCGATCAGCTGATAACTATTAACATCTCCATACGCACTGATAAACTCTGGTTCAACACCGCAGTATCTCCGCGCCATATACTCCGCCAAAGCGGTTTTCGCACCACCCGTTTCACCAATAAATAGCGTTGGTTCGCCGCGCATCATGGCTGGCAATGTCTCATCAATGATCGTTTGCATTTGCTCGGTCATCAACAAACCGCTGTCTAATTGCCGTTTCCATTCGCGAATCTGCACACGAGTCACTTCTTCCAAAAACTTTTCCTTGCTGCTATTCGGCGGAATATCAATATTCTCATCAATCTCGGACAATTGCTTTTGTAACGCGACTATCCTTCGCCGCTCGCCCATTGTCAAAGGGCGACCTGTTTTCGCTGCCTGAGAGCGTAATTTTGCCATCTGCTCGCTAATATCTTGCTTTCTATCTTGAGCGCGCAAAAACTCAGCTGCCGCGCGAGTCGCTGCCATTTGCTCGCCGCGATATTCCTCGTCAAACCGTTCCATCAGCCCGGCATCTTTACGCAGTTCGTGTAGTTTCGCATGACACATATACCAATCTTCTAGGTTATCTGCCACATCCGGATGTTCATCCTTGAAAGTTTCCCAGCGCTGCAATTCCTCATCGCTTGTGTCGCGTGGCATCTGCCCTTCCCAATTCGGTTCCGCCAGACCCAGCAAAAAACTCTCGCTAACCTCGCTGGCTTTCACATACGGTTCTTCCAAATTCGTCTGGCGCCTGGACTGATTGATGCGCTCAATGTGCGGCGCTGCCAACTGCTCCAAAGTTTGCCGATCTCCCGCGACCGTCGCTCGCCAATCAGCCCTGACCGCCCGCATGCTTTCCTGTAAACCAGCCATTAGCTCCACGACACCGTCCACTGTTCTATCAGTCATATCTGGAGTATAATAACTCTCTGATACGCGACGCTCAAGCCGCAATTCAGTAGTGATAATCTGCGGTTCAGTTATCTTCATAGATATATTTGGTATTTTAATTGCATAGTTTTTATTATATACTATAATTATAGGTTTTGTAAAGAAAATGGCTGAAGTATTACATATATCAACAAATAACCCGGAACCATCAGCGCCAACACCCAAACAAGAGGCACTGCTGGAAGAGCGTCAGTCTGCACTTGATAAAGCGGCGAGTTTTTTACGCGATCAAATACCAGCACTCTGCCAATTGACTGGCATGGGCGTGAATGTGGCAGTTGGCAAAGACTGGGCTACCGACCTTAAAACTGGCTCATTCACTATCGACCCATCATTTTTCATTGAAAAAGGCTACTCAGCCGACCACTGCGCTTTGCCACCCTGCATGAGCTGATGGCACACGTGCGCGACGTCAAGCACGATCCTGCGTTTGCAGCCCGCCAAAATACGTTCATCATGGGTAGTAAAGATCCACAGGAACGGCAAGCGCGCAATATTTTTAACAATATCTTCACCGATATCCACGGCAATAAACAGATTATGAACATGCTGCCAGCTATGCGCGAAGTTGCTGCTGATATTTACGACAATCGCCTATTTCCGATGGAGCGAGATGGTGAGGTGGTTGATTATACCAACACACCAATGCACCTACAATTTCTTTACAAAATCATCCGCCAGGAAATGATACCGGATAGCGAAACACCCGTTCGCCAAGAAGTTGATGAAGCGATAAACCAACTGCGCAATTTCCAGGATGGGCAGGTTGACCTTATCTCGTTCCTGACCGATCCTAACGCCAAGGGTTCTGATGGTAAAAAAATGTCTGGCAACGACCGCTTTGACTATTGGCTCACGCAAATTTGGCCAAAGTATGAAAGTCTCATAGAGCTTGATAAACAGGAGGCGAAAGATAATCAACAAGATTCTGACTCGCCGCAAAACGATACCGGCGAACAAGACAATAATCCATTTTCTGACGCCTACACTGATTATTTCGACAACAGACATCCTGAGCCTCTCAGTCCCGAAGAGCATGAAAAAATCCATAAAACCATAAAAAAAGCTAATCAAGACAAACGCCGCGAGAGTGTAACACCCGAACAGCGAGAGCATAACCGCCAAAGAGAAGCTAATCGCCGCTACCACGAACAGACCGGGCATTCTCTGCGCGAAAAGGAAAAGTACAACAGCGAGATTTGGCGTTTTCGTAAACAAATTGACCAGATGCGCGAAGTTTTTCGATCGGTCTTAAACGAAGCCGCCGCTACTCGCCGCGGTCTCAGCCGCCGCGCTCACCAGGATGGCGACGTCCTCGACCCCAACCGTCTAGCACAAACCGTCGCCGACATTAAAAGCGGCGTCGCGCCAGAAGCGTTCCAACGCTATGAAACTATCCGCGGGCAAGCAGAATTGAGCTGCAAGACTGACTATTTCTTTGTGTTCGACTGCTCTGATTCCATGAGCGGTACGCCTGCAGAAGCCGCCGCCAGTTGTGCCGCCATCATGCTGGAAGGGCTTGCCAGCATGGAACGCGATATCCGAAAGCTGGAAAAAGAGCAAAATATCGATCTATCCGACTTGTCAGTTCGCACCGCGTTGTATACGTTTGGCAGCAGTTCAGTCTGCCATAAACCTCTGAGCAGTAGCCTGAACGATAAACAGCGGCTTGATACCTACGCAGCCATAATTGCAGCTGATGCGGGTGGCACCGCGGATTATTTAGCTCTCCAGGAAATTGCTGGACTACGCCGCGACCACGATCGCCAGCGAATCGTCATTGTCGTGACCGACGGCGAGAGCAGCGACCGTAACGCCGCATATGCAGCCATCAACCAGTTGCGCCGCGACCAAAATACTGTAGTATACGGCGTATCAATCGGTTCAATCGCAGCCGAACAGTTATATACCCCAAATGCCAAATTTATCGACGACCCCAAAGATTTGCCAAATATACTACAATCGTTTATAGAAACAACTATTCAAGCATAAAGAAAGAGACTACATATGACTAATTTCGACCTACTCCCACCAGAAACTCTAGCCGAAGCGGAGAATGCCTGGCGTCGAGCTCAAGAAAAGAAGAAAGAGGCGCAGCTTTCCACTAGTCGGTCGCTTGGAGCTGCTTCATTCTTAGATACGCTCAATACTGCCGTAGAAGAAGCTAAGAAAAAAGGTGAAACTGGTTTCGGATTAGAGTGTATAGCAAATCCAGAAACAAGACAGGCTTTCATGAAGGCTTTTGAGTTATCTAGGCGTTTGGTTGGTCACCTTGACCTTTCGACACCGACGCCGGAACAAATGATATCCACAGGACTTAATTTTCAGTACTTAGCCGAGCAGTTTGAATGTATGAGACAAGAAGAAAGTGTCGTGCCGCATGTTGTCTTGGCGCCTCACGGTCTTGGCATGAAAAACTGGCTGGCTATTGGTCAAAAAATAGTCAACGATAAGACTATACCAAATAATCCACTACGAGTCGATAACAGCGAATATGGACTACGTATAGAGATTATGAGTAGGTGGCTACGTCATAATATTTGGCGCAACTCAGATCAAGCGCCAACTTCAACAACAACTCCGGGGCTGAATACCTTACCAACTTACCAAGATGAGAGTTACCCAAATGTAAAGTGGACACTTCGTCTCCTCTCTGGCAAAGAACAACCAAATCATATCTCC
Organism: uncultured Candidatus Saccharibacteria bacterium; assembly: GCA_963515225.1. Classification (GTDB taxonomy): domain Bacteria; phylum Patescibacteriota; class Saccharimonadia; order Saccharimonadales; family Saccharimonadaceae; genus Nanosynbacter. The sequence goes on from CAUPXR010000019.1 coordinate 5,790, forward strand.
GTATCCTACCGATGGAGTCAAGAGCAAGTTCCCCCTATAGAGTGCCAAACACTAGCCGAAGGGCTAACTGATAAATTTACTACCATACTAGCTGGCAAAAATCCGACAGATAATTATCACAATTCACTATGCTGGCAGCCAAACCCAAACGCCAACCGTGTTTTATTCGTTACCTTTGACAAATCCCATAGTGTAATAGTTGTCGGTCAGGAAGAGATTGATTATGCGAACGAAAGAAATGGCATTCGTTGTCCAGTTGGGTAGCGACACCTACTATCCGCGGCGAAAGCCTCGCTTCAACCTAGCCAAAACCCCGCGGCTGCTGCCGACGTGCGTTAAAACGTCATCCTTATACTTTCTCACCTGTCCGTTTAACTTCGCCTCGACAATATCCACCGCCGCCAGCACGTTCATTGTCGAATCTTTGGCAGTAATTTTCTTATCTGGCACGTTAATAATAACCTCAACCTCGTACTTGTTACCGCCAGGGTTGTCAATCTGCTTAATCTTCACGTCAGCGGTCGCACTTTTGCGGGCATGCCGCGGCAAATATTTGCCCAGCGCGCCGATTTTTCGCTCGACATATTTTTTCGTCGTGTCTGTCAATTCGTATTTGACACCAGTGATAGTAATATTTTTGATCATCTTTCCTCCTAATTTATCATTCTCTAACGCGGCAGCACAACGCCAGCGTCTTTCGCCATTTTTAATAATTCTTCGTTAATGAGAAGCAGCTTTTCCTTTGACGACATTTTGGCAAAACTAGCACTCATAAAGGATTTATTTGGCTTGCCGTAAATGACATCGTATATTTCCTTGATGTCATTCGTCAGCGCCTGCAGTTCGCCCTCGACCCGGCCGAGCCGGTCTTTGACTTCACGCATCTCGCTTTTTAGACTAGAGACGTCCTCTTCGACCGAACCAAGCCTCGCCTCAACCCTATCAAACCGCCTATCGTGCTCGTCAAATCGCGGCAAAACAACAGCTTCCAAGGCCTCGACCACGCCATCGGCGATCGCACCCTTGATCCATTGCTTGTCGTCATTAGTCAACGCCATATACCCTCCTACGCTCTATTATATCACCTCGCGGCCATTCATGTACGGACGAAGTACTTCCGGCACCGTCAAACTGCCATCCTCATTCTGGAAATTCTCTAAAATCACCACCAATGACCGCGCCAACGAAACCGCCGTACCGTTTAAGGTGTGGACCGACTCAATACCGCCATCCGCTCGCCGTACCCGAATATTCAAACCGCGCGCTTGATAGTCCGTACAATTCGAGCAGCTCGTCAGCTCGCGGTAGGTCTGATCAACTGGCGACCAATATTCAATGTCATACTTTTTGGCAGCTGGTGCACCCAAATCACCCGCCGCGATATTCACCACATGATACGAGATACCGATTTGCTGCCACAGCGCCTCCTCGACGCTGAGGATTTTCTCGTGAATGTCCCGCGATTGCTCTGGCAAACAAAACGCGTACATTTCCAATTTATTAAATTGGTGCACTCGGAACAACCCACGCGTATGCTTGCCGTACGTCCCCGCCTCTTTGCGGTAGCATGGGCTGTATCCCGTATACAGCAGCGGCAAATCTTTCTCGTCCAAAATCTCATCAGCGTGATAGCCCGTCAGCGGCATTTCCGCCGTCCCAATCAGCGTCAAATCCTCGCCCTCGACCACATATTCGTTACTACCCTCGCCCTTCGGCGTAAAGCCCGCACCCTCGGCAGTGCGCAAATTCACCATATGCGGCACAGTCATGAACGTAAAGCCTTGTTTCATGACATAATCCAGCGCAAACTGCGTGACAGCATTTTCCAGCAACGCCAAGTCGCCTTTAAGGTAATAAAACTTCGCGCCAGCCACTTTTGCGCCGCGCTCAAAGTCCACCCAACCGCGACTGACAGCATAGTCCAAATGATCCTTGGCGCCCGTTTTACGCTCGCCGTAAGCCTTTACCTCAACCGAGTCTTCCTCGCCACCAAGCGGCACGTCGTCAAAGGTGATGTTCGGCACGTTTTTCAGAATTGCCGCTACTTTTTCCTCGGTTGATTTTAAGTAGCTTTCACGTTCCGCCAACTCAATTTTCAGCTGTTTTCCCTGGTCAATCAGCTCATGATCTGGGCGGCCACCTTTCATCTTCGCCGAAATTGCATTCCGCTGCTCGCGTAATGCCTCAACTTGTTTTTGCAGGTCGCGGCGCTCGTCATCCAATTGCAACATTGTTGCAATATCGACCGCGTAACCCTTGTCATTTGCCGATTTTTGCACCAAACCAGCATTTTCTCTAATAAATTTAATATCTAACATGTCTTAATTATATAACAACTTCCGCTTAAACGTGAGAGATTATCCCTGCACCCAGCAGCCCTATTATCGCCAGCCCCAGCACAAATCGATAAATTATAAACGAACGAAAATTATTACTCTGGATAAATTTCAGCAGCCAGGACACTGCCGCATAACCCACGACAAACGAAACCGCAGTAGCAATGATGGTTGACATCCAACCCACGCCGCCAGAAATGTGCTTATATTTGGTGACGACCTCCAATAGTCCTGCCGCCATCAAAGCCGGAATTCCTAAGAAAAAGCTCAGCTTAGTGACCGACACGCGGTCAAAACCGCGGAACAAACCAACAGAAATTGTCGCGCCAGAACGACTGACTCCAGGAATTAGCGACAAACATTGCCCCATGCCAATCGTCAGCGTATCCTTCCAGTTCGTCTCGACTTCATTGCGCTTATTTTTTGCCGCCCGATTATCTGCCAGCCACATCACCACGCTCCAGACGATCAACCCGATCGCCACAAACCACAAGCTCCTCAGCACCGTCTCAACTTCATGCTTGAACAGCAAACCGACGACAGCGATAGGAATTGAGCCGATAATAATCGCCCAGCCGTATTTATAATCAAACTTCCGGCGCGCTCGCTTCCACCACAGCCCGCGCCACCAGGCTTGCAGAATTCGCCAAATATCGCTCCAGAAATAAATTACCGCCGCCAGAATTGCCCCAATTTGGATCACCGCGGTAAATGCCACCACGCTCGGATCGTCGATTTTCATCCCCATCAATTTCTCGACAATCGTCAAATGCCCAGTCGAAGAAATCGGCAAAAACTCCGTAATTCCTTCAACAATACCAAGGACAATCGCCTGCCACCAAGCCACGCTTAAAAATTACCTTTCATCTTTCAAGTATAACACCTCAAATTGATAAGCGCTAATCAAGCATGCCGTCGCGGTCGCGGCTAGGCGCCAGCAAGTCCACCGGACCGTAAACCCGTACAGAAACCGGACCGTACATGTAGCGGCAACGCATAGATTCCGTGAAACCGCGATGGCTGCACGTCTCGTCTATCTGGCTTTTTACATTAACCA